>SYDJ01000244.1 GCA_005801205.1 Gammaproteobacteria bacterium | reverse complement strand
CGCGCGCCGCTGCCAGCAGGCGTTGGCAAGGCGCAATACAGCTGCGCAACAGGCTTACATCATTGCCAAGGCTGGCGCCAAAGCCGCCGGGTTCCAGAAAGTCGCGCTGCATATCAATAATCACCAGTGCGGCTTTACTCAGATCCAGCGCTATGGCTTCAGGTTTGGCGGCTAGCAGTTGTGTCGTCATTCACGTCTCCCTTGGCTTCGCCCTTAAAAGCGGAAGCGTCCGCCCAAGCCAAGGGTTTGGCCGTCTTGTTCAACACCGTCGGGGCTGTCGCTGGTGTAACCCGCGTAGAGATCGAGCTTTTTACTCAGGGGTAGGTTGTACATCACCGTGTAAATCGTACGGTCATAGTCGCCGCTATCTGTACTGGTATCGGTAAAGCCCACGCCGAGGTAAACAGCGCCTTTCCCTGCTGCGATTGAGGCGCTTAACACCCAAGTATCGCGGTCAATATCGCCGCTGACTTTGTCGTCACTCATCATTTGGTATTGGGCGTAAAGCGTGGTTTCGCCCAGCGCATAGCTAATACCAATAAGGGCATCGGTTTGGCTGTCATCGGCACCTAAGCCAGTAGCACCGGTTTGGGTGCCGGAGATTTTTTGTACGGCAGCAGTCAAGCCAAAATCGCCTGCTTTGTAAAAGGTGTTGGCCGCCATTTTGTTGGTGCTGGAATCGCCCGCTTTTTCACCAAAGGCGTATTGAACGCTGGTGGTAAAACCGCCGCTGGTGGGGGTGGTATAAATAATGGAGTCGCTCCAGCCGCTATCGCCATAAACGCCACCGCCGCCATAACCCATAAGCACCATGGGTGAGAAGGTGAAGGAATCGCCAAAGGGGTTGTAAATAATGGAGGAGAGGAAGTAGAGGCTGGCGTTGCGGCCAAAAGTAACCTGACCAAAATCGCCCTTGAGGCCGAAATTGGCGGCGCGGGCGAACATCATGTCGCCGTCAAATCGGCCTATCTCGCCTTCAGAAGGCTGCAGAAATGCCTCTAGCGACCCAATAACCGTTAGGCCGCCTTCAAGCTCATGGCTGCCGCTAACACCCACATAAGACGTGGTTAATCCGTTAGATTGAATACCGGTGGTGCTTTTGGTGTCATCGCTGCCGCTAGGTTGGTTGGAACTTAAGTAGCTATCCAACTCGCCGTAAAACTTGACGGAAGAATCGGCGCTAGCCTGGCTGGCAATAAACAAGAGAGAAATAATGGGGGTTGCGACTATCCAGTTTTTTAGGATTTGGTTTTTCAGTACATGGCTTTTTAGTAAAAGACTTTGTGGCTTCATGAGTGTCCCCTCGCTAATCATTTGTAGGTGTGATGGTCTTAATTGAGTCTGAGTGATTACTGCCTTGGCCGTACGAATGCGCTTTAAAAGATCAACGTTGTATACAACGATGTGTTTTGCATAGGTTGTGCCAGTTTAAAAAACGAACAGATTGTTTTAATTCAACCCTATGAATTACTTAGGTTTTTGTACGTCAAGCTTGCGGTTCAAGCGGGCTTTTACGGTATGGCTGGGCAGTGAAACTGGCACCAAATCACGGCTTTAGCCTTGATAAATGCACTGCTTAAGGGCGAGTGAAGGGGGTAGGAGAGAGGATAAGAGGCTATAAATTTGCGAATTCACCGGCTTTGTTTACAAGCTAGAAGGGGTCGCCTACCATTGAGTAAGGCGCGATCTTTCTGCGCCATCAATTGATGGAGCATTTACTTTTGGCAATCCCCAAATCTGCAGCACAGTTGGTTTACGATCAACTTAAGAAAAAAATCATCGACTTTGAGATTTTCCCCGGCACGCGTATTACCGAGTCAGAAATTGCAGAAGATTTTCAGGTCAGTCGCACGCCAGTGCGCGCGGCCCTTCAGCGTTTAGAGGCCGAAGGGCAAATCACCATCATGCCCAAGCAGGGCTGCTTTGTACGCTCGGTGGATATTGAATCCATCAGTCAGTATTACGACGTGCGCATTACGCTAGAGGCTACCGCCGTAGAGTTGGCCTGCGATTTTATGAACGATGAAGATATAGATGCACTGCAAGAGGTCTGGGATCCGGCGCGTTTAGAAAAGAAAGTAGATATGGAAGAAATTAAAGCGCGCGAGGAAGCTTTTCATATTGGTATCGCTATCGGCAGTGGCAACCCGGTGCTCGCCAATTACTTGCGCGATATCAACAACCACATTCGCATACTGCGCCGTTTAGGTTTCCCTGATCGCCAAGCCGTTATAGAAACCTGCGATGAGCACTATGCCATTTGCCAACTTATCCGTGAGCATAATAAAACTCAGGCGCGCCGCGCCATGGTCAAACACATCCGCAAAAGCCAAGAATTGGCGCGCAGTGTAACGCTCAGCCAATTGCAACAGGCGATTAAGCGTCAGCCGGTTGTACGTTGAAGTTTTACCGCATATTTTGTGTGTAACTTTTTTACATCTCTTGTCGAGTTTTTGCTTGTAAAAATATGGAGTAAATCAAAGGGAACTGTCATTCGTGTGATTCATCTGTATCAGCCTTTAACCAGCTTCTTCGCGCTGGTATGTTAGCTCGCGTACAGACCGCACACATTATTCTTTGAATAATACCCTTCTCAGAAAAACCAAAAGTTATTGCTTCTACATATCCCATTTAAATCATTTGCTTTCTGTTTTTTATCCCCAAATAACTCCCATGTCATTGAGGCTGAACTTGAGGGAGATCAATACGTTAGAGATAGCTTTCTAGCTAGACTTTGGCGAGTGGCTAATTATTTAAAATGGAGCTCAGCAGACTATGACTGACAGTGCTGCTATGAATGACAAATCTTCTATGGTGCAACTTGAAGAAGTAACCTTTGAATATGGCTCCCGAAAAATATTGCGCAATATTTCCTTACGAATTCCACGCGGAAAAGTTGTCGCCATTATGGGCGGTAGTGGTTGTGGTAAAACAACTATTTTACGTTTGATAGGTGGGCAGTTGCGCCCCACCAGCGGCAAGGTGATCGTTGATAACACCTCTGTCGCCACATTAAACACACAGGATTTATTTAAGCTGCGTCGAAAAATGGGCATGCTGTTTCAAATGGGCGCGCTCTTCACTGATCAAAGTGCATTTGAAAATGTTGCCTTTCAAATGCGTGAACATACCAATTTACCAGAAGCCATTATTCGTAATCTCGTATTAATGAAATTGCAATCGGTTGGCTTGCGCGGAGCCCATAACTTAATGCCCTCTGAGCTTTCTGGCGGTATGGCAAGGCGAGTAGCATTAGCGCGCACTATCGCGTTAGATCCGGAATTAATTTTATACGATGAACCCTTCGCCGGCCTTGATCCAATTTCGTTGGGCGTTATTGGACAGCTAATTCGCCGCTTCAATGATGCCTTGGGCGCAACCTCCATAGTGGTTACGCACGACATTATGGAATCCCTAAAAATTGTGGATTACGTTTACATGATTGCCGATGGCTCCGTAATTGCGGAAGGTACAGCGGCAGAGATCAGCCAATCCACGCACCCGTTTGTAACCCAATTTATTCATGGTAATACAGATGGCCCTGTGCCTTTTCATTACGATGCGCCCGATTATTTCACCACATTTGGGAGTTCAGCTAATGAATAATATTGTTAATGTAGTTCGTGTTGGTTTCATTGGTGCCTTAGTATTTTTTCTGAGTGTCACAGAACTTGCGGCGCAAACAACGGCACCAGCGGTAGCGGCAAAGGGATCTGCACAAACACAACGTGGCGATGCTTCTGAAGTGATTCGTGTTGCCATTGAAGATGTGCTCTCTACTATGCGAGAAAATGAAGCGCTCTATGGCAATAACCCGCAAAAGTTACAGGCGATTATAGAAATAACGGCGCTACCCTATTTGTCTATTCCGCATATGGCCAAGCTCTCACTGGGGAAAAACTGGAAAAGCGCCACACCGCAACAACAAGCAACAATTGTGCGCGAGTTTCAAATCTATTTAATGCGCAGCTACGTTAGAACATTGTATAGCTATCGTTATGTAAAGCCCGAAATACTCTCGCGTGAAGATTCAGGTGCAGATAAAACAGTGTTAAAAGTTAGCGTAAAAAATGAGCGTGGCAGTACGGTATCCTTACTGCTACGCCTTGAAAAAAATGAAAACCGCTGGCAGATCCTCGATATCAATGCAGAGGGTATCAGTCTTGTTGTAACGGCAAGAGGTCTTTTCAATGATGAAATCAGCAAAAAAGGTTTAGACGGTTTTATTCAATCGCTCATTGAGCAAAATAAAAAGGCAAGCCTTAATGACAGCCAGTAGTCTTTCCAAAGATAACAACATCTTGCGTTTGCAAGGTGAAGCGACCTTTAACACGCTAACGAGTTTGATTGCCCAACTGGAGAAAATGCTCACAGGTGATATTGTGGAATTTAATTGCAGTGAAGTAACAAAAGCAGATTCATCCACCATTGCGTTATTACTTTATGCGTTACAGTTAGCGCATAAGAATAAATCGACTCTGAAAATTGTTGCCGTTACTGATTCTATAAAAAAACTGCTAAAGCTTTATGGGCTTGAAGAGCTTTTATCTACGAATGAATTGGCACGTGCTCACTAGTGCTGTGTTATGAGTAGTTGTCACTTGGTTTTTAACATCTATTTGAGTTATATATTTAACAATTAACGCTTATCCACGAACACGCACTGGGTCAGTTAATCCTAGACGTGCAATGTATTCGGATAATCGATTTGTAGGTAGCAAAAGTTAGACGGAAGCTTCACGCATATGGATGCAGCTAAGTTATCTTTGTTGTTTAATTTCAGTTAGAGGGATTTGGTTGGGCCAAGTATAGGTTGGGCAAAAAGGGAACAGCGACGACAAGGTGTTAGGGGGGGGATTGCTGGTTAGCGCGGTCAATCCGCGTTCTTAACTTGCTTCAGTTTCGTAGTGGCTTGTTTAAGTATTACTGCCGCTTGCAGAATTTCATCAATATAAGGAATTGGGTCTGGCACAAAAAAATTTATTGCAAGCAATGTCACGTTAATCCATAGCGGAAAGAAAAAAGTGACAAGGAGTAATAAACCGTAAATAAGGTAGGGCATTTTTCTCTACGCGTTAGCAATATTATCTTTCATAACACAAACGGGCCAAAAGGCCCGTTCAGTTAATGTTCAAATTTACTCAACGGCTAAAAAGGTCGGTCTCGGTACATTGGTTTGCACACCAGTGTATTCCAACTGCCCATTTGCCAGCACATTCATAACCGCCACATTATCTGACTCTTGGTTAGCCACTAACATTTTCTTTGCATCTTCTAACAACAAAAAGAAACGCGGTACTTTGCCTTGGCTGCTGATGGTTTGCGCTAGGGTTAAGCGACCATCATCTGCGATATTAAAAACAGAAATACTATTTTCATCGCCACGATTGGATGTGTAAACGTGTTTGCCGTTGGAGCTGATAACAATATGCGCGGCGGTATTTTTGCCGTTAAAGTCTGCGGGCAAAGTCGAAATCTTTTGTACTTCGGTGAGCTTGCCGGTGGAATCTTGTTGTGTGAATGATAAGGTATTGGTTAATTCGTTAACCACATACACCCAAGGTTTTTTTGGGTGAATCGCTAAATGGCGAGGGCCATCGCCGGGTGCAGCGTTATACGCAACTTGGCCTTCGGCTAATTCGCCTTTTGCATTTTGTGGATACCAAAATATTTTATCTACACCTAAATCCACCACATAAACACCGGTAGATTTATCTGCTAACTGTGACCAGCCTGCCCAATGCGCGTGTGCGGCTTCTTGGCGTTTAGTGTTGGGGCCAGTGCCTTGTTGTTGTTTTACTTGCGGCTCGCCTTGGGGCAGGCCTTTTTTATCCAACGCGAACACGGCTAAGTTGCCAGAGTGATAGTTTGCAATAGCAAGAAATTTACCGTCGTTGCGTTTGGAAATATAGCAAGGCGAATGACCTGCAACGGGTACTTTGTGTAAAAGATTTAACTCACTTTTTTCGTTTTGACTGTAAGTCAACAATTGGCCTTCTGTGGTTTCACCGACAAAATACCAGAGGTTTTTATTTTTTAATCCAAAGGAGGGATTATTGTTTTTGGTGAGCAATTGCAAAGGCCCAAACTGGTTTGTGGTTGCATTAAAGGTCAGGCCATAGACTCCTTCACCACCGGTATTGGTGTAACCACTTGCAATAAGTTTAATGTTGGGGGATGCACTGTAAGCTGTGGCAGATAGGCCGAAGCTCAATGCAAGGCTCAATAAGTAAGCCGAAATACGTTTGCCGGTTTGCTTGGATTTGGCAGTTTGCATGAAGAGTTCCTTGTTGTTGTTGGGAGTTTTTTGTGTAATTACATATAGTTAAAAAGCGCACTAAAACTTAATTTAGTGCGCTTTTTAAATTGAGTTCTTTGGATTTTCGCTTAACGCTAAGCGGCTGCCTTCGAACGGATGATTAAGATTTTGCTTTAATAGCGTCTAGGGTCTCAAGAAATACTTTTTGGTTAGCTAAAAAGGTTTCTTGGTTGGCAAGAAATTGTTCTTGGTTGGCTAAGAATCTTTGTTGGTTAATTAATATCAGCTTCAATTGGCCAATTGCGCCGCTCACTAAGCCCAAAGTGCCTAGTGCTATGGCAAGGTTTGGGCTGCCGAACAATGATGCGCCTGTGGCGATTACCAGCATTGTCCAGAAACAAATGTTGAAGCCTTTGTATTGGCTCTCTAAATCGATTTTAAGTACGCTTTCTAGCATTTTGGGTCTCTCTTTGTGAATCTAACAAATATTGTCTGGTTGCCTAACTAACTGCCTGTTACGCAACCAGACCCATGACTTCAACTTACAAACTAAAAACTATTCCACGTAATTCTCAATGCTCGGGCAAGAGCATACCAAATTACGGTCACCATACACATTATCAATTCGGTTCACTGTAGGCCACACCTTGTGGTTTTTCAACCATGCCGCTGGGCGGCCTGCGGTTTCTCGTGAATAGGCGCGCGTCCAGTTTTCGTCCATTACATCGTCTTGGGTGTGCGGGGCATTGTGCAGTGCGCTCGCTTCGGCACTCACTTCACCGCTAATCACTTGTGCAATTTCTTTGCGAATAATCAGCATGGCTTCAATGAATTTATCCAGCTCCATTTTGGATTCAGATTCGGTTGGCTCAATCATCAAAGTGCCCGCACCCGGGAATGACATGGTGGGTGCGTGGAAGCCAAAATCCATTAGGCGTTTGGCGATATCTTCTTCGCTAATGCCGCTCGCTTCTTTGAGTGGGCGCAAATCCAGCAAGCATTCATGGGCGACTAAACCGTTGGTGCCTTTGTACAGAATCGGGTAAGCCTCTTCCAGTTGCTTAGCCACATAGTTGGCATTGAGCATGGCGTATTCGGTGGCTTGGCGCATGCCTACAGCGCCCATCATTTTAATGTACATCCAGCTTATGGGCAGAATGCTGGCCGAGCCCCAAGGCGCGGCGGAAATAGTGCCGTTGGCCACATCTGTGCCGGGAACAGGTTGCACATTGTGACCCGCCAAGAAGGGCGCCAAATGCTTGCCAACACCGATGGGGCCCATGCCGGGGCCGCCGCCGCCGTGGGGGATACAAAAGGTTTTGTGTAAGTTGAGGTGCGATACATCGCCACCAAATTTACCCGGTGCCGCTACGCCAACCAAAGCGTTCATGTTGGCACCATCGATATACACTTGACCGCCGACTGCATGAACCATATCGCACAATTGCGTGATGCCTTCTTCAAACACGCCATGCGTGGATGGGTAGGTCACCATAATGCAGGCGATTTGCTCGCCGTAGGTGGCAATCTTGTCTGCCAAATCACTCAAGTCCACGTTGCCTTTATTATCGCAAGCAACCACAACCACTTTGAAACTGACCATTTGCGCCAACGCTGGATTGGTACCGTGTGCAGATGCAGGAATTAAACAAATATCGCGGCTCTCGCCTTTGCTTTCAAAGTATTTTTTGATGGCGACGAGGCCAGCATATTCACCTTGCGAACCGGCGTTGGGTTGCAAACTAATGGCATCGTAACCCGTGCACGCTTTCAGCATGTTTTGCAGTTCTTCAAACAACTCGCTGTAGCCTTGCGCTTGATCGATGGGCGCGAAGGGATGCAACTTGCCAAATTCTGGCCAAGTCACGGGGATCATTTCAGCAGTTGCGTTTAATTTCATGGTGCAAGAGCCGAGCGGAATCATGGCATTGTTTAGCGCGATATCTTTAGATTCCAAACGCTTCAAGTAACGCAACATCTCGGTTTCGCTGTGAT
>SYDJ01000243.1 GCA_005801205.1 Gammaproteobacteria bacterium | reverse complement strand
GTGGCGATAATCGATAAATCGCGAATACCCGACATAGACATATTCAAGGTGCGCGGAATCGGCGTGGCAGTGAGCGTTAAAATATCTATCTCTGCACGCAGTGCTTTTAATTGTTCTTTTTGGCGCACACCAAAGCGGTGTTCTTCATCAATAATTAACAAACCAAGATTTTTGTATTTAATATCCGGTGACAATAAAGCGTGAGTACCCACCACAATATCAATCTTGCCTTCGGCGATACGCGGCTTAACTTCGTTCACTTCTTTGGCGGTTCTAAAACGCGAAAGTACTTCAATGGTAATCGGCCAATCCGCAAAGCGGTCTTTTAAAGATTCATAGTGTTGTTGAGCAAGCAGCGTCGTGGGTGCAAGAATCGCAACTTGTTTACCGCCGTGGCTGGCGACAAAGGCAGCACGCATAGCGACTTCGGTTTTACCGAAACCTACATCGCCACACACCAAGCGATCCATGGGTTTAGGCGATAACATATCGGCAATAACCGCTTCAATCGCACGCTGCTGATCTGGCGTTTCTTCAAAGGGAAAGCTAGATGCAAAATTCAAATAGGCTTCCTTCGGGTCTGCAAAGGCAAAGCCTTTACGCGCCGCGCGACGCGCGTAAACTTCTAATAACTCGGCGGCGGTATCGCGAATTTGCTCAGCGGCTTTGCGTTTGGCTTTCTGCCAAGTTTCGCTACCGAGTTTGTGCAGGGGTGCTAGCTCTTCATCGGTACCGCTGTAGCGGCTAATTAAATGCAGGTTGGTAACCGGAACAAAAAGTTTGGTTTCGTCGGCATATTCCAAGCTTAAGAATTCGTTGGTTTGATCATCAATGGTGATAGTTTCTAAACCGCGATAGCGGCCAACGCCATGATCGATATGAACTACCGGCGAGCCGATTTTTAATTCGGTGAGATTTTTAACAATTAAATCAGAGTTGTCTTGGCTCTGTTTGCGGCGGCGCGTTTGCTGCACGCGCTCGCCAAATAATTGTGTCTCAGTAATTAGCGCTATGGCTGGTTCAGCTAACAGCAAGCCTTGCTCAAGTGGTGCTGTGGTAATGGCGATTTTTTCTTTGCTATTAACAAAACTCGTCCAATTATCAATAATGCTTGGCGCAATGCGAATACGATTCAGTAATTCCAGTAGGCTTTCACGACGACCCGCAGAGTCCGCACAAAATAATACCCGCCCGTCATATTCAATTAAGAAAGATTGAATGGCAGCTAAAGGATTTTCTGCTTGGGAGCGAATAGGTAGGCTGGGTGGAATTTGCGTACCAAAATTGGTGTTGCCTTGTTTCTCTTCCAATACTTCAGAGCTGACAAATGTACGGCAGAAATTTTTGAGGTAAGTAAATAGCTCATCAATCGCGATATAAATTTCTTTTGGCGGCAGAATAGGGCGCTGTGGGTCAACGCGGCGGCTTTCATAGCGGCGCAATAATTCCAGCCAGAAATTTTCAGCGGCTTTCTCGATATTGCCCAAACCGTAGACTTGGGTGTTATCGGGTAGGTAGTCAAACAGTGTGCTGGTGCTTTCAAAAAATAAGGGCAGATAATATTCAATACCAGGTGGTGAAATACCCGCGCTGATATCTTGAAAAATGGAGCAGGCTTTATGGTTTACATCAAACTTATCCATCCAGTGCTGTTTAAAGCGACTAATGCCAATCTTATCTAGCGGAAATTCTTTGGCGGGTAAAAGTTGAATGCTTTTGACTTGCGCAATGGTTAATTGCGTTTCTGGGTCAAAGGTGCGCAGTGTTTCAATTTCATCGTCAAATAAATCTAAACGATAGGGCTGTTCGCTGCCCATGGGGAAAATATCCAAGAGCGCACCGCGCACCGCGTATTCGCCATGTTCGTAAACGGTATCTACACAGTGATAACCCGCTTTTTCAAAGTTGCGGCGCATTCCATCTATATTTATCTGTTGGCCGCATTCCACCATCAAACTATTGCCTAACAAATAATCTGAAGGCATTAGGCGCTGCAGCAAGGATGTTACAGGTACAACCAAAATACCCTGTTTGATTTGCGGCAATTGATAAAGCGTTTTTAATCGGTCCGAAATAATATCTTGGTGCGGTGAAATCGTATCGTAGGGTAGGGTTTCCCAATCGGCTAGGTGCAGAATATTAAAATCATCGAGTTGATTAAAAAACGCTAATTCACTTTCCAGACGAAGTGCGCTGCTGGCATCTGCCGTAATCACCAAACTGAAACCTTGAGTTTGATAGGCACCATGAAGAATCGCCAAGGCCTGCGCGCTGCCGTGCAGTTGCCCCCAGTTTTGCTTGTTATTGGGGCGGGTAGATACCGGAGGGTGCTGAATAGATACCATCGTGAAACGCTTTTATCCTAGGGTTTTAAGTTTCAGCATTGTACTCGCGCGGCCGCAAAAAGTGGGTTTTAGCCCATAATTTTTATAGGTTTTAGCCGAGTTATTTGTGTTGTGACTCATGGTGTTTTTAAGATGTTGATTATGGAGAGATATTTGCTTAATTCTTAGCGTTAGCGCATTCAAGTTGTGTGTAGGTTACGCCATATATCGGTCAAAACCTGAACAACAATCAACCTTTTACCGAGTTGTTGGGGGCCTCGGAGGCATTCAGGTCTTTTCGTTGCTACAATAGATTACGGTTATTGCACAAGGCAGACGGCAAACAGAGCCCATTCACGCTATCGGTAAGAAAAATTAGAGGAAAATAAGGTGACAACAAATTACATGTATGACGTGCTAGTGATTGGCTCCGGTCCATCCGGTGAAAGTTCGGCAATAGCGGCCGCAAAATCGGGTAAGCGTGTTGGCGTTATTGAGAATCGAATTGTAGTGGGAGGGAGTTGTGCCCACAAAGGTACTATTCCTTCAAAATCTTTGCGTCATGTTGTTAAACAAATTATTCAATTTAAAGCCAATAGTTTATTTCGTGAAATTGGCGATACTCGTCGCCTTACCTTTCCGCGTGTACTTGAATCTGCTGCCCGGGTGATTCCCAAGCAGGTTGAGCTGCATACCAATTTCTATGTGCGTAATCGTGTAAGCGTGCATCTCGGTGAGGCATCTTTTCTAAGCCCCAATTCAATTGAGCTTCTTATGCCAGACGGTGCGAAAGAAACAATTACCGCCAAAGATATAATTATTGCTACAGGTTCACGCCCCTATCGCCCTGATGATGTTGATTTTAATCATCCTCGCATTTATGACAGCGATACTATTCTGGACATGCAACACACACCTCGTCATTTAATTGTTTATGGTGCGGGTGTGATTGGTTGTGAATATGCGTCGATTTTTTCTGGTTTAGGAATGCGCGTAGATTTAATTAATAACCGCGATAGGTTGCTGTCGTTTTTGGACGATGAAATTTCTGATGCGCTTAGTTATCACTTACGCGATAGCAGCGTAACTGTGCGTCACAGCGAAGAATATGAATCCATTGAAGCTAATGAACATAGCGTAACGCTGCATTTAAAATCCGGTAAGCGTTTGAAAGCCGATGCAATTTTATGGTGTAACGGACGCAGCGGTAATACCCATGAGTTGAAGTTGGAAAATATCGGATTAAAACCTGATCATCGTGGCAATCTTAAAGTGAATGATTGTTATCGTACTGAGGTCGAAAATGTTTATGCTGTTGGCGATGTCATTGGCTGGCCCGGTTTGGCGAGTGCCTCTTATGGTCAAGGGCGCGCTGTTTCTGGCGGAATTTTGGGGGATGTATGTGCAAAACTGACTAATGTTCCCACCGGTATTTATACTTTGCCAGAAATTAGTTCGATAGGCAGAACTGAAACCGAATTAACCCAAGCGCGCATTCCTTATGAAGTTGGGCGCGCCTTCTTTAAAAATACGGCGCGCGGACAAATATCTGGCGAATCTGTGGGCATGCTTAAGTTGCTATTCCATGTGGATACTCTAGAGGTGCTGGGTGTTCATTGTTTTGGTGCGGAAGCGGCTGAAATTGTTCACATCGGTCAGGCGATTATGAATCAAGTTGGTGAAGGGAATAGCATTCAATATTTTTTAAACGCAACGTTTAATTATCCCACCATGGCAGAAGCTTATCGTGTGGCTGCTTTGGATGGCATGAACCGTATAAGCCGCAAGTAGATCGTCATTTCAGAAGAAGTTTATTCGTTAGCTTATATAATTGGGGTAAGAACTCGATAATACTAAGAAGGGTTGTGCCAGAGTACGGCCAACCCCTCGTTAGCGTTGTTTAGTTTTTTATTTACCATGCACCCAAGTATGCAATGCATGCATATCAACGTGATGCGCAAGCCCAATCAATACAATGAAAGCAATGACTAAAATAATAATAACGGTTGTTGATTTTTTCATAGTGTTTTTCCTCAGTATTAAAAATTAATAGCGTTAAACAATTACATTGCGAAGCTTTCGCGAATGGTGATTCGCGCTGCCTTTTTCGCAGGGTAGAGCGACGCTAAAATCGCTCCAGTGACAACGATTAACAGCCAAACCCATTGCGCCATTAATGACACCGCAAGTGGAAAGGCTTCGTCGAAGATAAGTTCGCCAAGAAATTTGCTCGTCGCTATGGATAGCGGTAGCGATAAGGCAATAGCAATCATCCAGCTCATCAAGCTGATAAATAAACTTTCGAGAATTATATTGCGCACGATGATAAATGAGCTGGCACCGATGCTACGCATAATTCCGAACTCGCGTGTGCGCTCAGTGATGTGTGTACTCAACACAGACGCTAAACCAAATGTGCCCACCACGCCCATTAAGATGGCGATGTAAAAAATCGCTTTAATGAGTAAGGTAAAATGTGCATCTATCTCGTGGCGTAATTTTGTTTCAGTGAGAGAGTAGTTAACTTTTAATTGATGCTGGGTGAGTGCGGCTTCGATTTGTTTTGTCACTTTTTTTATATAAATATCGTCGTGTTGTTTCATCACAATTCGATAGTTTTTGTAGCGTTCATCTTGTCCCGTTATTTTTTGATAAGTGGCTGTTGATACATAAGCTGTTCCACTCGTCATTTTTTGCGCAGCAATACCCACAATGCGTAAAGATTGAGAATTTCCTGCGGCACCCAGTGTGATTTGATCGCCAACTTTTGCATGAGGAAAAATGTCCAAAGCTTGTTCATTTAGAACGACTGTGTCATTTTCATTAATATTATTGCCGTTTTCATTGGTGTTTTTGTTCGTGTTGCTATTTTTATCGCTAAGCCAAAATCCGTGTTGCATCTTGATACTTAACAAGGAGCTTCCTTCAGGAATGGCCGTTAGATAGATCGCACCGTGGCCGCCATCGGAATAGGTTTTTTCAATATTTAAACCATCAGCGCGATGGCGCCCAAGAGTTGTACTACTCCAAGCCTCTACAAAATTCACACCTTCTACCGCTTGAATAATCGTGTGGATTTTTTGCTGATCTTCAGCTCTACTCAAACTGATTTCGAGATCATAGTGACGCTCTGTGGCCGCGGCGATTAAATGTTGTTGCGATGCTTTTTTAAGGTTCAGGCTGCTCATAAACATGGCACCTGCGCTCGCGAGTAACGCCAGAATTAACGCCAAGCGACCCCGACGTCTGAATGTGTTGCGCAAGGCTATTTTGAGGCTGGGATCTATGCAGGTCAGACGAGAGAAAAACGTAGTTGCCGCGTAGTCTTGACGACTAGTCCCGATGTTGTTGAGTGCATGTTGGGCGCTCGCCCGAGTGGCTTTGATAATGGGTATTGTTGTCATGAGCAAAGGAAGTAATACGCCTGCGGCTATGAGAGCGATGTAGACTTCATGGGGCAATGCAAAACTTTGAAGTTCAAAATTCAAGTTGGCCAGAACCACTTTAGACAAAGCTAATCCTGCAGATAATCCAGCGGGCATAGCTAATGCGGTGGCTAAGGCGCTTAAGATGAATACGAACGTGAGATACAGGCCAGCAATTTGCGTTCCGCTGGCACCTATGGTTTTCATCACCCCAATTTGCTTCACTTGCTGCGCCATGAGGCCATCGATAATGGTGGCGGTAAGAACGGCGCTGAGGACTAGCGCAATACCACTGAACATCAAAAATACTCCCAACACAGCGAACATAATTTTTAGGTGTGGATGTTCGCCCGGCGGTGGAATTCTAATGCGCGTTACCTTGTGCCCTTGCGTTTGTAGCCACGCGGCGAGTTGGCTGGCGATTTGTTCAATGGCATTGCTATCGAAAGCGTTATTGCTGACGGTGATTTTTAATTCTGTTAAAGGAATGTTCACGCCAAAATATTTCAGGCTGTCTGGACTCGCATAAGCAAAATTCACCATGCTCGGCACGGGCATAGCGGGTGCGTGTACAGTGCCGGATAATATAACCGAGCTGATGCGGCCATCATCCCAACGGATTTGTAAGCTATCGCCAATCTTGATCGATGTGTTTGTTTGTTCTAGTAGCTGAGCTAATGAGTTGCGTTCAAGTAATAGACTGCCTCCATAGGGAGGCCATTCCCCTTTATCTGCAAACACTTTGTTGATTTGTAGTTGGTTGAAATCATCGATCACAAAGATTTTTAATGGATAATTT
Organism: Gammaproteobacteria bacterium; assembly: GCA_005801205.1. Taxonomy (GTDB): domain Bacteria; phylum Pseudomonadota; class Gammaproteobacteria; order Pseudomonadales; family Cellvibrionaceae; genus Cellvibrio. The sequence goes on along the minus strand of SYDJ01000243.1, from coordinate 10,186 downwards.
TCTCCAGTGAGCGAGTAGATATCTGCGTTAATTGTTGCACCCGCTTGTGCTAAGGCTATGCCGGGAAAGTGGCGAACACCGGCGAGTAAATTTGCGTCTATGTTGTCCACTTCCAGAGTCGCAGAAGCTGGATTGGTGGCGAGATAATTACTGCGGACTTCGCGGTTGAGTAGAGCGTAGCTGCTGAGCATTAATGCAAAACCGAATACGCCTGCCGCGATGGTCAGCAACATGACTGCGATTCGCCAAGGCGTTGTTTCTATATCGCGCAGCAATTTTATCCAGCGAGTGTTAAGCATGTTGCACACTCCTTACTGTTCCCTCTGGGTGCAGATTTGCGGGCTCAATTATTCCATCTGCAAGTCTGATCGTGCGATTGAAATAATGGCTGTAATCGCGCTCATGCGTCACCATCAGCACGGTTTTTCCTTCAGAAACGAGCTGCGCAAACAGTTGCATAATACTATCGGCGGTTTCGCTATCGAGGTTACCTGTCGGTTCATCGGCAACCAGAATGGGGGGATTGTTCGCCAGTGCACGCGCTATAGCCGCGCGCTGTTGTTGCCCGCCCGATAATGCGCTCGGCAATTTGTCGGCCTGCTCTGCAATCCCCAATTTGGTGAGCAAAGCGAGTGCGCGAGGGTGGCGTTCGCGAGTGGGAAATGCGTTGCAGAAATCCATCGGCAGCATAACGTTTTCAATAATTGTGAGCGTCGGTAACAACTGAAAAAATTGAAAAATAATGCCGATGTTTTTACCGCGCCAAATCGATAGTTCGCTTTGAGTTAAACGGTGAACCTGAACTTTTTCACCGACAGTCTCGCCTATAAAAATTTCGCCTGAGCTGACTTGATCTATACCTGTTATCACACTCATAAGCGTAGATTTTCCGCTGCCGGATTTGCCCACTATTGCGACAAATTCGGCAGTCCACAACTCAAGGTTGATATGATCGAGTGCCGTAAAAACACCTGATGCCGTCGGATAGGTTTTGCAAACATCTTTCAATACAATCAAGGGGTTGGTCATGTTCAAATCCTGCTGTTGAGAAAACAACCGTTATTTAAACTCGCAGGTGTATCTTGGGTGTGTCATCGACTAGGCTTTTTGCAACAGAGTGTTTCTGGCGGGCGATTGATACAATTCAGAAACAAAAAAGCCTCAGCTCAGAAGCAAAAAAAGTCTCTTATTGATCGTAAAATGCGTTATAAAGGTTTTATAAAGAGTGCGGAATGAATCGCGTGGCATATGAATAAAATAGATCACCTACTGATTGTTGATGACGACGAAGAGATTCGCGATCTCCTCAAGCAATATTTGGAGAGGAGTGGTTTCAAGGTCAGCTCTGCGGCAAATGGCAAACAGATGCGCAGTGTGTTGGCGGAGGGCACGGTGGATTTGATTGTGCTGGATTTAATGATGCCCCATGAGGATGGGTTGGTTTTGTGCCGCGAATTAACGGCCACGCAAACGCACCCAATTCCAATTCTTATGTTGACGGCGAGAAATGAAGAAGCGGATCGCATTCTCGGTTTGGAAATGGGCGCCGACGATTACCTCACCAAGCCTTTTGCCACCCGTGAATTGCTTGCCCGCGTGCGCGCTATTTTGCGTCGCACGCGCATGATACCTACGCCATTGCGCGAACAAAAAAGTTCGCGCCTGCTGCGCTTTGGCGAATGGAATTTGGATACCCACGCGCGTCATCTCATCGACAGCAGCGGTGCCATAGTTGCACTGAGTGGAGCTGAATATCGGTTGTTGCGAGTATTTTTAGATCATTCTCAACGCGTGCTCACTCGCGATCAATTGTTAGGCTTAACGCAAAATCGTGAATCAGATTATTTTGATCGCTCTATCGATATTTTAGTCAGCCGCTTACGCAAACGATTACGTGATGATTCGCGTGAGCCTCTGTATATAAAAACATTGCGCAGTGAAAGCTATATTTTTTCATGCAGTGTGGAGCAGCATGGTGAGTATTTATGAGCGAGAGTTTCTTAAAAAAATGTTGGCCAAGGTCACTCTATGGCCGCTTGGCGTTGGTATGGCTGGCGGCTTTGATTGCGGGGCATGCAATTCAAAACGTCTATGCTTATCTTTCTGTTTACGATGATCAAGTTGCGCGAAATGATTATTATTTGGCTAAGGATCTCGCGATTTTGTTGCCGCAGCTAGAGGAGGCAACACCTTTAGTGCGGCAAACGTTGATAAAGCAAATGGAGCGCCAAGGTTATCGCTATGAATTGAATAATACCTTGGCAGAATCGCATGAAACATTGAAACAAAATAACCGTAGCAGCCTTGGCCTTAAACTCATTAATGTAGAATTTGGTAATACGTACAAGCCGAAATTGAGTGCAATACGTAGCCCACAAGAAGACTATCGAATTCAACTAAATCTTCGCGATCAAACCCCCTTAACCGTCATAGTGAACAAAACAATTTGGCCGGTACGCTGGGGTGCTGGAGTTGTTTTTTTCTTACAGATTTTTGCCATTGTTGCATTTACGTGGCTCGCGGTAAAACAGGCCACTCGGCCATTATCGCGTTTGGCAGAGGCAGCAGAAACCTTGGGTACAGCGCTCGATTGCAAGCCTATTCCAGAGGATGGCCCGAGCGAAGTCGCCAGAGCGGCCATCGCATTTAATAGAATGCAAAACCAAATTAAAAATCACCTTGCCGAACGCATGCAGATTTTGGCGTCCATCTCTCACGATTTACAAACGCCAATTACGCGCATGCGTTTACGTGCAGAATTAATGGAGAATGAGGAGCAACAAAAAAAATGGTTATCTGATCTAAATGCAATGCAAATTTTAGTTGAAGAGGGAATTACTTACGCTCGTAGTGCACAGAAAACCACAGAAGCGATTTGCCGCGTTGATGTTGATGCGCTGCTCGATAGTATCGTTTGCGACTATTCGGACGCCGGGCAGCAGGTCAACATCAGCGGCGAAGTTGGCCAAATCACAGCAACTCGCCCTTACGCGCTTAAGCGCATTATCACCAACTTGCTCGATAACGCACTCAAGTTCGCTACAGATGTTGAAATTCAAATCACTCATCCATCGCCAACTCTACTCGCAGTATCCGTGCTGGATCGCGGCCCCGGTATTCCAGAACACGAATTGGAAGCCGTCATGCAGCCTTTCTACCGCCTCGAAACTTCCCGCAATCGCGATACTGGCGGCACGGGTCTTGGATTGGCGATTGCCCAGCAATTATCACGTGCGCTGCAGGGCACCATAAAACTAAGTAACCGCGAGGGCGGTGGATTGGAGGTTACGCTGGTATTTTCAGAAAATCTGTCAGGATAAAGTTGAGCAAGTTTGAAATCCATTACTGCGTTTAAAGGTGCTTCACTCACTCGCAAATAAACACACTTTCTACTATACACTCCTAAAGGAATAAACTTCTTTAGTTCGGTTTTAAATCGTCTTCAGACATTTCATCAGTCGTTTCGACAATTATCTCTTTGCTCTCATGTAGCTTGGGTTTTACAACGCTATAAATCACATGGTCGCTTTCAAAATACACAGTAAATTCTGCATATTCCCACGTTGAAATAGGTGGGTTTCCTTTAGGCACACTTTCTTTAACTGGCGCGCCAAACTGAATTTTAACGTTAGTTTTAGTCATTCCTGTGGCGGGGCGGGCTAGCTGTTTGGATTCAGGTGTTTGGGCACCAATAGGTATTTTAATATCCTCTGCCAGCACTAACGCTGGATTGGCAAAGACACTAAATACAAGGCCTAAAAATAGTTGTTTCACAATCAACTCACTGTTCTACTATTACTGGTTTTCTTGGAGCCGGCGTTTTTCAGCCATTTGTGCACGCATAATTTGCTGGCCAATTAACTGTTGCTGCAAATCGGTTATACGATGGAATTTTGCAGAAACTTGAAACTCGCCGCTATTGCTCGGCTCGCAGCGGATGATGCGTGCAAATAAAATTAGACCAGCATTGCTGGGGAAAAAGACTATTCGCAACCCAATATAATCACCTGCATTAAAGGAGTTTGTACTGCCAAAGGCAATACCGCCTTCACTGAGGTTAACTTGGCGAATAGTCTTTGAGGGTGGGAGCGGCTTCTGTTCCACCATAAGCTCTTGGCCAAGCAACTCAATCTTTCTGTTTAGGTTATGCAGATACTCAGCCAAAGGACGGCTTAGTTCCTTTATTTGAAACAGGTATTGCGCATTATCTGCATCAATTTTTTTAAGTTCACTGTAAAGTTTTAAGGAATTGGCATTGCTAAACAAGGCCTCTGCTTGGCCCTTATTGGCGGTAACTTCATCAATGACTTTGAATTCCAAGGCGATGGTTTCATCAATGCGAAAATAGCTGCGGCGTTCTGACATCTTCTGTTCTCTTAATGTTGCAGAACTTAAACATAGCACAAGGCAAGCATTTGTCTCGCTAAATAGCCTGAACCCGTCTTTATTGCATAGTTTTTAAGCGAGTGCGGGGTGTTAACTTAATAGTTTACAAGTGCTGACTTAGTGGGTTTAATGCGCTCCATGATGAAAAACATACCTCTTTATATAGGCTTGCGCTACACCCGCGCTAAACGCCGTAATCAATTTATATCCTTTATTAGCGCTTTTTCGCTTATCGGCATGGCCTTGGGGGTTATGTCGTTGATTGTTGTCTTGTCGGTAATGAATGGTTTAGATCGCGAAATGAAGCAGCGGCTACTCAGCGTTATTCCTCACGGGTACATAGATCGCGAGCCAGCGCTTTCCAGTTGGATAGAGGTTGCGCAACAGGTAAAGCAGCACCCCAAGGTTTTAGGTGTTGCACCTTATATCGCTAGTGAAGCGCTGGTGAGTTACGCCGGTGGCGTGCAGGGCATACAAATTGAAGGTGTTTTACCGGAAGAAGAAATAAACGTTTCAGTCATCAATCAGCACATGTTACTTGGCTCACTTGCAGACCTAAAAGCTGGTGAGTTTGGTGTCGTCATGGGCAGTATGATGGCTCAACAATTGGGTTTGGCGATGGGCGATAAAGTGGTTATTACGTCATCCGATATTAATATCACACCGGCAGGGATTTTTCCGCGCAATAAGAACTTTACCTTGGTGGGCGTTTTTCAAGTTGGCAACCAAGTAGATAACAATCTTGCGATTATTCATTTGCAGGATGCTCAAAAATTTTTCCGTGTGCAAGGAAGTGCACAGGGTCTACATGTAAAAACCACAGATCTCTACGAAGCATCCCATGTGATGACTGATTTGGCCAAACAATTTGGCAGTGAATATAAAGTCAAAGATTGGACTCAAACTCAGGGGAGTTTATTTCAATCGGTAAAGATGGAAAAAATTGTCGTGGGCACCTTGCTCAATATTTTAATTTTTATTGCGGTGTTTAATATTATTTCAAGTCTTGTGCTGATGGTTGCCGATAAACGTTCAGACATCGCCGTACTGCGTACTTTAGGTTTAACCTCAAAACAAGTAATGGGTATTTTTATTGTGCAGGGTAGCGCGGTGGGTTTTGTGGGTACCCTTATAGGTTTGGTGGCGGGCTGTGTTTTAACCTGGCTGTTAAACCCGATTATGAACTTGCTTGAAACCTTGTTTGGGTTTCATGTGTTTGACCCTGAAACATTTTATATCAGCGGCTTGCCCAGTTATTTAATGTGGCAAGATCTGCTGACGATTACGTTAACCGCACTGATTTTAAGTTTTTTAGCCACTTTGTATCCGGCGTATCGCGCCAGCAAAATTGAGCCTGCCGAGGCATTGCGTTATGAATAATTCTGCTCCTGTTTTATCGTCCGATTTAGCGACGGCACCCGTACTGAGTTGTGTTGATGTCAGTAAACATTATGGACACGGCGCTTTGGTGGTGAGTGTTTTGCGCGCGATTAATATTAATATTATGGCGGGTGAGCGTGTTGCCATTGTGGGCGCATCGGGTTCGGGTAAATCCACACTGCTCAATATTTTAGGCGGCTTGGATGTACCGGATACAGGCGTGGTGTCTGTTGCTGGCGAAGTTTTATCCAAAATGAGTGCAGATGAACGCGGTTTTTTGCGCAATCGCAGCTTAGGTTTTGTGTATCAATTCCATCATTTGTTGCCAGAATTTACCGCGTTAGAAAATGTGGCTATGCCGCTGCTGATTGGCAAAATGAATATGAAGCAGGCAAAAGAAAAAGCGGCCGCTATTTTGGAACGCGTTGGGCTTGCGCATCGTTTAGAGCATAAACCCTCAGAGCTTTCGGGTGGGGAGCGTCAACGTGTTGCTATTGCGCGCGCACTCGTTACATCGCCCGCCTGTGTTTTAATGGATGAGCCTACTGGTAACTTAGATACGCATTCTGCTGATGCGATTCAGGTGCTAATGTTGGAGCTCAACCAATCGATAGGTACCAGTTTTATTGTGGTAACGCATGATTTACGGCTCGCCGCAAAAATGGATAGAACACTCACGCTATCGGATGGCGTTTTAGTATGAGTATGTTTGGTAATGTTTTTACGCGCTTCACTTTTTTAGTGGGCGCGCGCTATGGTATTTCGCGTAAGCACAGCCAATTGGTTTCGTTTATTTCGCGTTTATCCACGGCGGGTTTGGTCATTGGTGTTGCGTTATTGATTGTGGTTATGTCGGTTATGAATGGTTTTGACCGCGAGTTGCGTGAGCGCATTTTAGGTATTATGCCGCAAGCCATGATCTATCATCGCGAAGGGATTGAAGATTACGAGGCCCTATCGCTTCAACTCAAACGAGATTCTCGAGTATTGGCAACCGCACCCTTTGTGCAAATTCAAGGGTTGTTCTCTTACCAAAAACACGTTGCACCGGTTAATTTATTTGGTATAGATCCCACGCAAGAAACAAAACTCAGTTCGCTGGAGCAATATCTTCCGCCATTGGCTTTTGCACAACTCGAAAAAAATCCTCAAGCAGTAATTTTAGGGCAAGGCATTGCGGATAAATTGCGTGTTGGTTTGGGCGATAAAATTACACTGATCATCCCGCGTTCAAGCGATACCAGTGCTGCACCGGGTATCGTGATGTTGGAGGTTATTGCCACCTTAAAAAGTAACACCAATGTTGATCAATCGTTGGCGCTAATGAACTTGGCAGCAGCATCAAATGCATCTGAGTTTCCCGGTAAAGTCAGTGGTCTTCGTTTGCAGGTAAATGATTTATTTGAAGCGCCCACCGTGGTAATGAGCGCTATCAATGAATTACCCGCCGGTTATTTCGGTTCGGATTGGACTCGTACCCACGGGACTATTTATGAAGCTATTCAAATGTCTAAAAGTTTGGTTAGCTTGCTCTTATTTTTGATTATTGGTATAGCCGCTTTTAATTTGGTTTCTACGCTGATTATGGTGGTAGTGGATAAGCAGGGCGACATCGCCATATTGCGTACACTTGGCGCATCCAGCAAAGAAATTATCGGAATTTTTATGGTGCAGGGCGGTTTAATTGGTTTGATTGGCACAAGCATAGGTGCGATTTTAGGTGTGCTTTTGTCTTACGTGATAACGGATCTAATCTCGAGGCTTGAAAAATTACTGGGCATTCAGTTTTTGCATTCTGACGTTTACCCTATCAGTTATTTACCCTCCGATCTTTATTGGTCGGATGTTCTGCAGGTCGCGGCAATATCCTTGTTTATTTGCTTTTTTGCCGCCCTTTATCCTGCATGGCGCGCAAGCCGAGTTCAACCCGCAGATGCTTTGCGTTATGAATAAGTTTTAACTCTTTCCGATTTTAGAAAGGTTCAGTGCGCGATCATTCTGACGTTTGCGCCATTTTCTTTTTACTTTCAATCGCCACATATAATTCGACAGCATATAGGCAATCGCTGCAGATACACTTGCACCTACCAAAGAGCCTATTAAATAAGGCTTCCAAATAATTTCAAATTCGTGATGCAACCACGCCCAAGAAAATTCAATACCTGCTGCTGGTTCCATCTGTAGAATAATTCTTCCCAAATGATAAAGCGCGTACATGATGATAGGAATTGTAATGGGGTTGCTAACCCATACAATCGCTACGGCCAGTGGCAAATTGCTGCGCGTTAAGATTGCAGCCATTGCTGAGGCAGGCGTTTGTAGAGGAACCGGTGGTAACAGCCCGATAAAAATACCCCAAAAAAAAGCCTTAGATACCGAGCGGCGATTCATATGAAATAAATTAGGGTTGTCGAGCAGCTTACCCAAAAAACGTAAAGATTTGCTGTGCTTCAAAGTTTCCGCAGATGGGATTAGTTTCTTTAACGAAAAACGTGACATGCAAAAATCATCGCGGTTATTGATGCGAGATTGCATCCAGCATCGCTAGCGGGTCAACTGATGACCCGTACTCTTCACTCAATTAAGATGGAATATTTCCCGAGTGCAGGCCACATTCCTTTTTAGTGGCCTCTTCCCACCACCATCGTCCTTCGCGCTCATGCTGATTGGGGCCAACGGGGCGAGTACAGGGCTCACAGCCAATAGAAATAAAGCCCTTGTCGTGCAGCTCGTTATAAGGAATTTCACACATGCGGATATAGCCCCAAACCTCTTGTGAAGTCCAGTTTGCCAGCGGATTAAATTTTGTCAGCGTGCTATTCGGGCGGGCAAATAATGTATCGTTTTGAATCACGGGAATTTCAGCGCGGGTAGGACTTTGATCTTTACGTTGGCCGGTTATCCAAGCATCGACTTCGCTTAATTTTTTGCGCAGTGGCTCTATTTTGCGAATACCGCAACATTCTTTGTGGTCATCTTCGTAAAAACTAAAAAGCCCTTTTTCAGTCACTAGCTTGCGCACTGCCTCGCCATCAGGGGAGATAACTTGAATCGACATCTTATAATGCTTGCGCACTTTTTCGATGTACTTATAGGTTTCAGGGTGCAGCCTGCCGGTATCCAAACAAAATACTTGAATGTCTGGGCGATAGTTGCGCGCCATCTCAATGAGGGCGACATCTTCTGCACCACTAAAAGAGATAGCGATATTTTCAAATTGTGAAAGTGCGTATTTGATAATTTTTTGCGGCGACTCGGTCTGAAGTTTTTGTTCGATATCAACCAACGAAATTAAAGAGTCATTCATAAGAGCAATTCTGCAGGTAAAAACGGAAGACTGTTAGAATAACAGAGCTAGAATAAAAACTCTTAGGGGTTTGTACATAAACCACCGCAAATTTTTTGACTCATCGGGGTGCAAATAACTGCCTATTAGAGGAATAACAATTTGTCGTTATTCCTCTTCTTTGCTATATTAGCCCCCGATTTTGTTGGGTATGCTGCTCTTAGGTTATTTTTTATACCAATTGCACATTTTGTTTTCTCCTCTAAAAAAGCAGGGTGATTCGCTTGTCAATATCCCCGGAAAACATCACAGATTTTTGGTCAATTGCAGCCTACATTGGCGGAATTGGCTTCCTTCTTTTCGTTATGCTTTTCATTCCTCAGTGGCTTGGTGGTAAGGCCTGGGGCAGAGCTAAAAACGATCCATTTGAGTCCGGCGTTGTTTCTCAAGGTGGTGCCCGCCTGAGGCTATCGGCCAAGTTTTACTTGGTGGCCATGTTTTTCGTTATTTTCGACGTTGAAGCCCTTTATCTTTATGCTTGGGCAGTATCCGTTCGTGAAAGCGGCTGGGTGGGCTTTGTAGAAGCTGTTTTATTTATTGCTATCCTGTTGGCTGGTTTGTTCTATTTGATTCGCATAGGCGCACTGGATTGGGCGCCTGCACAGCGTCACCGCCGCGCAGAGCTGGCGCGCAAGCGTCTAGCGAAGCAATCGTCAGCAGAATAATTGAGGTTTTGTCAATGAAGTACACACTTACTCGCGCTAATCCAGAAGGTGCACAAGGTACTTATCCAATGCAGACGCAACAAACCGTTGCGACCAATGCTAGTACCGATCCTATGGAAGACGAAGTTCATAAAAGTGTATTTATGGCTCGCCTTGAAGACCTAATTCATGCCGGCGTTAACTGGGGGCGCGCAAATTCTCTGTGGCCATACAACTTCGGTTTATCATGCTGCTATGTGGAAATGGCCACTGCGTTTACCTCGCCGCACGACCTTGCACGTTTTGGTGCCGAAGTTATTCGTGCTTCGCCACGTCAAGCTGACTTGATGGTGGTTGCTGGTACGTGTTTTATAAAAATGGCACCAGTCGTACAGCGTTTATACGAGCAAATGCTGGAGCCTAAGTGGGT
>SYDJ01000022.1 GCA_005801205.1 Gammaproteobacteria bacterium | reverse complement strand
CATATGGAAGATGTACACCGCGCAGGCGGTGTGATGAGTATTTTGGCGGAACTGAATCGCGGCGGCCTCTTACATAACAAGCTGCCCACCGTGCACAGCAAAACCTTTCAGGAAGCCTTGGATAAGTGGGACATTATCAGCACTTCATCGGAAGCCGTGGCGACTTTTTACAAAGCAGGCCCCGCCGGTATTCCAACCCAAGTGGCTTTCAGCCAATCAACTCGTTGGCCGACCTTGGATGGCGACCGCGCCGAAGGTTGCATTCGCTCTGTTAAACACGCTTACAGTAAAGAAGGCGGCTTGGCGGTACTTAAAGGCAATATCGCCATCGACGGCTGCGTCGTAAAAACTTCTGGCGTAGACGAAAGCTGCTGGGTATTTGAAGGCAAAGCCTATGTAGTGGAAAGCCAAGACAAAGCCGTTGCCGATATTCTGGATGGCAAAGTGAAAGAAGGTGACGTAGTGGTAATTCGCTACGAGGGCCCTAAAGGCGGCCCCGGTATGCAGGAAATGCTCTACCCCACCAGCTATTTGAAATCCAAAGGTTTGGGCAAAGCCTGTGCGCTTTTAACGGATGGTCGTTTTTCTGGCGGTACATCAGGTTTGTCGATTGGCCACGTATCACCGGAAGCTGCTGCTGGCGGCGCGATTGGTTTGGTACAAACCGGCGATATTATTCGTATCGATATCCCTAACCGCAGCATTAATGTTGTGCTGACTGAGAATGAGTTGGATGCACGCCGCGCCGCCGAAAATGCCAAAGGCCCTGCAGCATGGAAACCGACTGAAGTTCGCCCGCGCAAAATTTCTGCGTCGCTAAAAGCTTATGCGTTACTAGCGACCAGTGCGGATAAAGGCGCAGTAAGAGATTTAAGCAAGCTAGATTAATGTTCAGTAGCAAAAGTAGAGAGTTCCTCTGCTTTTGCTACTTTGACCTAAAAATTTAATCAGACTCCGCCTCTTTTACAGCGACAGCCGTATCCTCTGGCTCTTCATCCGCAGCTGCAGCCTCATCCACAGCTGCAGCCGCATCCGCATCATTTGGAGCCTCGTTAAGTTCAGCTTCAGATGGTGGTGCCTTTTCCACTTTTTTAACACCAACGTACTGCAAAACTAATAATTTATAGTGATCAGGCAAAAGACCAAACTGTAAACCCAACTTAAAGCCGCCCTGATCACTACTAAATGCAGAGTAAGCAACAACTACGTGCGTAACTATTGCGGTGTATAGACCCGATTTTCGAATGAGGATATTAAACTCGAGTTTAAGAACCTGCCTATTGGGGATATTAGTGTCAGACACAACACACATTCCGCCAAAACTTATATCAAGTATACGCACCATTATTGGTGGTTTACCTTCTATAGTAATGCGCGCAGGCCCTGTCATAGCCCGTCGCTCAAATTCCCTTCTTTCCGCACCCATTTATCAATACCTAAAAATTTCATTGCACTAACTATAGCTCAAATACCCAGAACTCAAATCTTTAAAAACTATTTGCATGCGTAGACTGGTGATCTAAATACCCACACAAACCGTAAGTTAAAGTTAATAACACAGGTGCACCCTATGAAAGCAACAACCACTACCCTTTTAATACTTGGAATATTATTCCTACTTAGCAGCTGCTCCAGCACATCAATTTCTGACTACAACCAAAACACGCCCAAACTTATCCCCCAAGAATTTTTTAACGGCGACTTAACTGCTCATGGCGTTGTTAAAGATCGCTCAGGAAAAGTGACTCGCTATTTTAATGCCACTATAAAAGCTTACTGGGAAAATGGTGTTGGAACACTCGACGAAAAATTTATTTTTGACGATGGCGAGATTCAATACCGCACATGGAAATTATCGCCAACTACACGTGGCGAATTTAACGCGACTGCCGGGGATGTAATTGGGACTGGTGGAGGTAAGTTTGCAGGCAATGCGATTAATTTAAATTACGTGCTGGCTGTAAAATACAAAGACTCAACCATTAATCTGCACGTAGACGATTGGATGTGGCTGGTAGATTCCAACACAGTGTTGAACGAATCAACACTGACTAAGTTTGGCTTTAAAGTGGGGAGTGTGCAGCTGGTGATTCAGAAACATTAAAGGCGTTCATACACTAAAAATTTATGCTGCAAACTTGCATCGCTATCGCCGGGCAATTCAGATACCTGCTTCCATTTATCAGCCGACAGATCAGGAAAGTGGGCATCGCCCTTTTCAACGGTTACATCAATACGCGTGAGATAAATGCGATCTGCAATTTCAAGTGCGTGACGGTAAATTTCTGCGCCGCCAATCACCATAACTTCTTCTGCAAGTTTATCTTGCTCATTGCGAAACTGCTCCGCAATCTCCAATGCACCTTCAACACTTAGCGCCACCAAAACACCAGCATGCGTCCAATCCTTTTGACGCGTCACCACTATATTAGTGCGCCCCGGTAGCGGCTTACCAATAGATTCAAAGGTCTTGCGCCCCATGATAATCGGCTTACCCAGCGTCACCGATTTAAAATATTTTAAATCTTGCGGTAAATGCCAAGGCAATTCGTTATTACGGCCAATAACATTGTTGAGTCCGGTTGCAACTATCAGAGAGAGTTTCATAAAAATATCTACGCGGGAAAATGACTGGGTTTAGCTGTAGTTAGCTAAGGCTGATAGAGTAGCCCTGCAATCCATTGCGTTATGTGATGCACTAAACAGAAACCACTAAACCGAAAAAGGGTATTGTATGGGGTCGTGATGTTGATAGCCCTGAACTTCAAAATCATCCATGGTCACCCACGTTTCCAAATCTTTTAGCGATTTAATATCGGGGTTGATGATTAAGGAAGGCGAACCGAATGGCTCGCGCCTCAACTGCACATCGCGCATCAGCGGCAGCTGATCTTCATAAATGTGAGCGTTAACAATTTTATGATAAGCCAAGCCCGGCTTGTGGCCAGTAATTTGCGCCATTAGTGCCAGCAAGGTAAACACTTGAATTTGATTGAAGTTTAAACCCAATGGCACATCGCAAGAGCGCTGATAGCTTGTTAAATAAAGCGTGTTGTTCAGCAGCGAAAAGGTATGGGTATGCATACACGGACGCAGGCAACCTAGATCGAATTCGCCGGGATTATAGAAGGATAAAATTTCACCGCGATCATCGACACCTTTGGAAAGATCATCAACAATCTTTTGCAATTGATCAAAAGTGCCACCATTCGGCTTTAACCAAGCACGGCCTTGCACGCCATACACGCGCCCCATGTCATCTGCGCCTTTACGCACTGGGTTCGCCAGCCAAACAGTGTTTTCATTGGCATTCGCATCCCAAGTTTTGGTGCCCAGCGCGCGGAATTGCGCAGCGTTATCGTAGCCGCGAATATAGCCAAGCAACTCGGCAATGGCCGCTTTCCAGTAGCTTTTGCGAGTGGTGATGATGGGAAATTTATTGCCCGCAACATCGTAAGTTAAATCGGCATTAATCAAGGTTAAGCAGCGCTTGCCGGTGCGGCTGTTAGCAATCCAAGCGCCCTCGTCGATGATGCGCTGGGCTAAATCTAAATACTGTTTCATTGTTGAGTCTCGTTTTTTAAAGAGTCGGCGCTGTTATCTTTTTTCTTTCTTTATGATACCCATAAACCAAAAGCCCAATCCCCAGAATAAACATGGGCGCGGATAAAAGCTGACCGCGAGTAATTACGCCAAACACCAAATCTATGCCCATATCCGGCTCGCGGAAATTCTCTACTATGGAGCGGAAGCAGGCATAAAGCACCAAAAATAAACCCGCCACTGCACCGCGTGGGCGCGGCTTGGCAGAAAACCAGAAGAGCACAATAAACATCACCACGCCTTCCAGCGTCGCTTGATAAAGCTGCGATGGATGACGAGCCACGCCTGCGGGATCGCCCGCCTTGGGGAAAACCATCGCCCAAGGTACATCAGCAACGCGCCCCCACAACTCCTGCCCGATAAAATTACCCAAACGACCAAAGCCTAAACCTAAAGGCACCATGGGAGCGACAAAATCCATCAAAGCCAAATAAGGCACACGAATGCGTGTGGCGTAAACGTACATGGCAATGATCACACCAATCAGCCCGCCGTGAAACGACATGCCTCCTTCCCAAATACGGAATAGCCAGAGCGGGTCGCTCATCCAGCGGTCAAAATTATAGAAAATCACGTAGCCGACTCGCCCACCCAAAATCACCCCAAAAGCACCATAGGTGACAAGGTTTTCAACTTCCACTTTAGTGATGGGGGAATGGGGTTTGCCGCAGCGATAAAGCGCAATCAACCATGCAGAGAGAAAGGCCAGCATATACATAATGCCGTACCAGTGAACATCCAGCGGGCCGAAGGATTTATCAAATACATCAAAGGGGCCAATGGAAACGGCGACGGGATTGAAGTTGGGGAATTGGAGCATAGAGAAAGCCAAAACTGTGAGGGATTAACGAGGAGTCCTGAAACTGTTGGTACTTCTAACAGAGCACCAAGTTCCCCTCTTTGAAAAAGAGGGGTTAGGGGAGATTTGAACTCTGCGCTTACCGTTTTAAATCCCCCTAACCCCTTTTTCTAAGAGGGAAATTACCTACTCTTCAAAATCATCCGAACCCATAGGGCGGATCAAACGTGTTACATCGGCATCGCTCAGCGCCTGTTCCACACGCTCGCGGATTAGGTCGGCATTGCTCATGGTCATGACTTCTGCCAATAAGTCTTTCGCCAAGGTGAAGCTAATACCACGAATGACCGATTTAACTTTAGGCAAGTTGGTGGCGCTCATGGAGAGCATATCGAAACCCATGGCCATCAACAAAATCGCCGCTCCTGGGTCGCCCGCCAATTCACCGCAAATACTCACACTAATACCTTCGGCGTGAGCTTCGTTAACCACGTGCTGCAAGGCACGCAAAACGGCAGGGTGGAAGGCTTGGTACAGATCTGCAACACGTGCGTTATTGCGGTCAACCGCCAGTAAATACTGCGTTAAGTCGTTACTACCAATCGATAAAAACTCTGACAAAGCCGCCAATTCGCGCGCCTGGTAAACCGCTGCGGGCACTTCAATCATCGCGCCAACTGGTGGCATTTTAACCTTGTAACCTTCTTCAACCAACTCATTGTAAACGCGAGTAATCAGCGCTTTGGAGGCTTCCATTTCTGGAACATTGGTGATCATCGGCAGCAGAATACGCAGGTTATCCAAGCCTTCGCTGGCTTTGATCATGGCGCGCACTTGAGCGAGGAAAATTTCAGGGTGATCCAAGGTTACGCGAATACCGCGCCAACCGAGGAAGGGGTTATCTTCTTCAATGGGAAAATAAGGCAAGGCTTTATCGCCGCCAATATCGAGCGTACGAATAGTCACCGGCAGGGGCGCAAAGGCCGCTAACTGCTCGCGATAAATAGCGCGCTGCTCTTCTTCCGACGGGAAACGGTCGCGCATCAAGAACGGTACTTCGGTACGGTATAAACCCACACCTTCCGCACCGCGCTCCAGCGAACGCACCACATCGGCCATCAAACCGGTATTTACCCAGAGCGGTAGGCGATAGCCATCGTTAGTTTCGCAGGGCAGATCTTTAAGCGCTTCAAGGCCTTTGAACAGCGCTTGCTCTTCAATATCTATGGCCGTGTAGTGTTTGAGGATATGCTCGTTAGGGTCGCTATACACCGCACCGCGATAGCCATCCACAATAATCGGACGGCCATCCATTTGCATAAAGGGCAAATCAACCGCGCCCATGACGGTGGGGATATCCATGGCGCGGGCGAGAATAGCAACGTGGGAGTTGCTTGACCCCTCGACCGAAACCAAACCCACCAGTTTTTCTTTGGGAATTTCACCCAGCATGGAGGCGGTAAGTTCTTCACCAATCAAAATGGTACGGTCAGGGAATACGCGCTTTTTACGATTGGATTCTTGTAAATAAGCCAGCACACGACGACCCAAATCGCGCAAATCGGTTGCCCGCTCGCGCAAATAAGGATCGTTCATGCTGTTAAACGTTTGTTCGTGTTCGAGGATAACCTCGCTCCACGCGAAAGAGGCATTGGCACCTTTGCGGATACGCTCGGTCACTTCACCGCCGAGGGAGGCATCATCCAGCATCGCCAAATAGGCATCGAACAAAGCGCGTTCTTCGCGATTTAAACGCTCTTTAAGCTGCGCTCCAAGGCCTTTGATATCTTCACGCACTGCCGTTAAGCAGCGTTGGAAGAAGGCAATTTCTAAATCTACATCTTCACAAGGTTTATAAGAGACTGAACGCAAATCGGCTTCAGGGGCGATAACCATCGCCTCACCAATGGCGATACCTGGCGCGCCCGCAACGCCCATGAAGCGGGCCTGAGTGGCAACTTGGTTCTTACCGCTATTTACACCACCCGTAGCTTCAGCATGGGCGATAACGCCAGCCAATTGTGCCGACATGGTGACAAGGAAGGCTTCATCGCCTTCATCAAAACGGCGCTGATCGACTTGTTGCACCACCAATACACCGAGCACTTTACGCTGATGAATAATGGGCACACCGAGGAAGGAGCTATAGCGCTCTTCGCCCGTTTCAGGGAAATATTGGTAACTGGGGTGGGCTTCGGCTTGCTCTAAGTTGATGGGCTCTTCGCGCACAACCACGCGGCCTACCAGACCTTCACCAGCGGACAAACGCACGCGGCCTACGGCATCTTGATTGAGACCATCGGTAGCCATAAGCACATAGCCACCATCATCATCCCGCATGTAAACGGAACATACATGGGTGCGCATGGCATTTTTAACGCTCGATACAATAATGCCCAGCGCAGACGTTAAATCGCGCGCAGCGTTAACTTCTTGGACAATTGTGCGTAGCGAATTCAACATAGAGACGATCAAACCTGATTCAACTTATTTGTGGCTCCAAGGTATTTGTAGCTTTGTGGGTAAATCGACAAAACGCCATTAGCGGCCAATCATTAATTCCAACTCTAACTGAGCATGGACTTGCGAAAGCTCTTTAAGTGCCCTGCGGTAGACATCCTTTTTAAAAGACACCACCTTGCCAAGCGGATACCAATAACTCACCCAACGCCAGTCATCAAATTCAGGGCGACCGCCGTTGTTCATGGAGATACGAGAATCCTCACTGCGCAAACGCAACAGGAACCATTTTTGTTTTTGGCCAACACACAAGGGTTGAGAGTTGTGACGCACCAAACGGTCCGGTAATCGGTAACGCAGCCAACCGCGCGTGCACGCTAAAATTTCTACATCTTGGGGGTGAAGGCCAATCTCTTCATGTAACTCGCGGTAAAGTGCCTGCTCTGCTGACTCACGCTCGTTAATCCCACCTTGCGGAAACTGCCAAGCATCTTGCCCGCCGACCCTGCGCGCCCAGAGCAATTGGCCCTGGTCATTCGTCAAAATAATACCCACATTGGGGCGAAAACCATCGCTATCTATCACGGGAATCATCCCTACAAAATGTTAGGCTGTGAACAGCTTTTTCCGCACTATAACAGGCTTATTCAAAGCCGCAACCCCTCATAACCCGTTGCGATATGCTAAATCTTTGTTGAGCCGCCAGAACACACTGGTTATGCTAAGCCCCCTCAACTAAGCCCCTCATTTTGCTCAAGAAGGTAACCTGTGCGCCTCGCGATTTTTGACCTAGATAACACCCTCATTGCTGGCGACAGCGACCACAGCTGGGGCGAATTTCTCGTCCAGAAAAATTTGGTAGATGCAACGCTTTACGCCGAAGCCAATGATCGGTTTTACCAACAATATAAAGCGGCGACGTTGGATATTCAGGAATACCTCGCCTTCTCGCTCGCCCCCCTCACCCACTACACACTGGATGAGCTGACGGCATTTCATCAAGAATTTATGCGCGATTACATCGAGCCGATGATGCTCCCCAAGGCCAAAGCACTCTTGCAACAACACCGCGATCAAGGCGATTACTTATTAATCATTACCGCGACTAACAGCTTTGTGACTCACCCTATCGCCAAGTGTTTAGGTGTGGATGATATTTTGGCGTCTGATGCCGAAATACTCGATGGCCGCTACACCGGCAAAGGTACAGGCACGCCCTGCTTCCAAGGTGGCAAAGTGATTCGCTTACAGGCGTGGCTAAAGGAGAAAAATTTCAACTTGGTCGATGCCTACTTTTACAGCGACTCGATTAACGATTTACCCCTACTAGAACAAGTACCCAACCCTGTAGCAGTGGATGCCGATGAGCGCTTGAGCAAAATAGCGCGGGAGCGCGGCTGGAAAATCTTAAGCCTACGGGATTAATTTGCGCTAGCCCAGGATCAATAGCTGTATTACTATTTAATACAGCTATTTTGGATCTAAATCGGAGACCAGCCATGCCACGTAATACCTCTGTCACCCTCGGCGACCACTTTGATCAATTCGTTTCGGAACAAATCCAAAAAGGCCGCTTTCAGTCTGTTAGCGAGGCGGTACGTGCAGGGCTGCGTAAAATTGAAGAAGACGAACTGAAGCTAGAACGGCTACGCGATATTTTAGCCCAAGGAAAAGCCAGCCCCATCGTTGAAAATTTTGACGGAGAGAGCTTTATCGCTCAACTACACACCAAGCATGTGAAATGACTGCACCGCCCTCATCAATGAATAACTACATTATTCGCCAGCGCGCGGCAGATGATCTTGAAGATATTTGGCTCTACACCTTCAAGGAATGGGGGCAAACTCAGGCAGATTATTACTTACGAAATATTATTGCGCGTATTGAATGGCTTGCACAAAACCCTTACCTCGGCAAACAGCGTGCGGATATCAGCAGCGAATATTTCTGCTACCCCGAAGGCAAGCATCATATTTTTTACATCATCGACACGCAGATTGAAGTGATTGGAATTCCACATCAGCAGATGGATGTAGTGAGATATTTTGAATAACGTTTTTCAAAGTCGGTCGTTACCCGACTTCATCCAAGTTATTACGCCAAATAAACCCGCGCAAACACCGCTTTTAAATAATCCGTTTCAGGAATCGCTGGGTGCACCGGATGATCTGGCCCCTGCCCGCCTTGACCAATAATTTGCACATGGCGATCCAAGTGACGACCCGCTGCGCGCACAATCTCCACCAAGGTGTCTTTGCCCAAATGCATGGAGCAAGATGCCGACACCAACAAACCATCGCGCCCCAACAAACGCATGCCTAATTCGTTGATATGGCGGTAGGCCGCTTCACCGGCTTTTTGATCTTTGCGCTTTTTGATAAACGCGGGCGGGTCGAGCACTACGATATCAAAGCGCTCATTTTCAGCGATCAAATGTTTCAGCACATCGATTGCTTTGCCTTGAATCGTGCTCACAATATCTTCTACACCATTGAGCGCCGCATTTTGTTCAACGCCATCCAACGCGGATTCAGAAGCATCCACACACACAACCTCGCTCGCGCCAGCTTTGGCGGCTTGCACACCCCAACCGCCGATGTAAGAAAACACATCCAATACGCGCTTACCTTTTACGTATTGCTGCAATTGCGCGCGGTTTACGCGGTGATCGTAAAACCAACCGGTTTTTTGGCCGCCGTGAATCGGGGCCATAAAACGCGTGCCGTTTTCAATTAACTCCACCGCCTCTGGTACCGAGCCATAAACCACCTCGGTATATTCTGGCAAGTTTTCCAAGGCGCGAGCGCTGTGATCATTACTCAGCAAAATGCCTTCTGGCTTTAAGACTTGTACCAAGGCATCAATAATGTCGTTTTTCACCAACTCCATACCTGCGCCCGCAATTTGCACCACCAGATAATCGCCAAAGCGATCCACCACTAAACCCGGCAACAAATCAGAATCGCCATACACCAAGCGATAATAAGGCTCGCTAAAAGTCAATTCGCGCAGCGCCAAGGCTTGTTTGAAGCGATGCACCAACAGCGATTTATTCAGCGGATGAGACTCATCGCGATTGATAATACGGCCACAAATCAAGCTCGTAGGATTCATCAGCGCAATACCCAGCGGCTTACCGCTATTGGTAGTCACTAGCGCTTGCTGCCCCATCTCGAATTGCTTAAGCGGCGAACGCGCGGTATCCACTTCGTTGCTGTAAATCCAAAGGTGGCCTAGCTTAAGGCGGCGATCAGCTTGGGCATTTAAAACCAAAACAGGCAGTGAAGAAGCGGGAGCAGATTGAGACATGAGGGAATCCAAATGAAAAAGGCGAAAGTGAAGAACCTGAAAAGGCGCGAATTATAGCGGGATTCGCACCTAAACACTCACAGCGAGGAATTTAATTGCTTTTATCAAGCCCCTCTAACCAAGTTTTAAGCTGCGCTCGTTCAGCTGCCAGCAAACTATTATCAGGCGGCATAGGCATGACCTTGTCTTCAAATAATTTTTGCGCCATGCGAGTTTGACCGTTAGTTTTCAGCAGCCAGTGATTAGCATTTAATAATTGTTCAGGCGTACTTTGCAGCAGCTCATGGCATTTGTTACAACGATTTAACAAGATGCTGCGAATAGCTTCTGGCACTGTCACTGTCGCTGTCACTGAAGCAACCTTCGCTTCAGGTTTTTGCGCAAGCTCCTGGTAGGGAGCGCCCGTGGACAAGCGCAAAATGGCAGCATTTTTATCATCAACAATTAATAAGCTACCATCATTCATGACACTCATTCCCGTTGGAGCGCCCTTGGGTCTAAAGCCGTTAATTTCATTCCAACGCGAAATAATTTCACGGTGTTGCGCCACCAAACCAGCACCACCTATTGCTTTAAATTCTTGTACTTTAAAACCATCGCCACCTTTAAGTGGATCGCTACTATAAGTCGCCGCGTTTGTGCGCACTGGGCGACCTTGCTCATCCACATCAAACGCCACCATTCTATGGCCTACAATTTTGTAGCCGTGCCAAGTCATTAATAATTTATTGGTCAGCGATGGTAACTTGTTGTGCTGATAATAGAGTGCATCCAATGGTGCAACATGCGGCGGCATTAAAGACCAAGGCTCGCGATAATTTTTTGCTGTACATGTCTTTTGTGTTTCATCCACAGCAACATGGCGGTCATAACATAGAGGCCACCCGTAAAAACCACCGAGTTCAATCAAATTAATTTCTTCATAGGGCTCATCTGCATTGGGGAAATCCATACTGTTTTCGGCTTGCAATAGTGTGCCGCTGGAATGCACAGCTAAGGCCATAGAATTGCGTAAACCACTAGCAACAATCGTATATTTTGTGCTCCAGCTAGCACTCTCTGCCTGATAGTTAAATTGCCAAAGCCCAGCTTCCATACCTGTTGTGCAATTACTCGCGTTATCTTTGCAGCGATCAGATGTTGAACCAACACTTACAATAAGGTTGTTATTTTTATCAAACACAAAATTTTTAAGTGGGTGTAAATAATCATCGTGATACGGCAATGCATCAATCACTGTTTCCTGGCGGGCAACCGCATCCTTCGCTAATTCAAATCGAATAATACGATGTGCTTCGCCGAGGTAATATTTACCATCAATTCCCTTCAAAATTTTGTGCGGCAAATTTAAATCAGACAGTAAAACCACAGCCGTAGGTGTTTTACTGTGGTAATTAATTAGCCACAATTTACCCTTATTACCGACCCAACCACCCATGTCCACAACTAACAGCTTACCCTCCGGCGTTTCGACAGCCGTGCGCGGCATTTTAAGCGCAATGTCAGGGCTCTTTTGTACGAGTAATCCCACGCATAGATTTACATCTGTACCCAAGGCTAGTTTGGGGTATGCATCGCATTGATCGGAGAGAGGAATATAGGGGGAAGCTGAAACATGAGCACCAAGTAAACAGGCGCTCAAAGTTAGCAGGAGTTTAAAATTCATCCGGAATCTTCTTTTGGTCGATATTATTTAAAACACACGAAATACAAACAGACGCTTGGAAGTATTATTTAAGGTTTACCGGCAAAACCTGCTTAGCACCAAACCTTTTCTTATCGTCTTCGGTCGCACCATCCTTACATTCGCCTTTCAACCATAGGTTGTATTGCGAAGCGCTGGAATCAATCTCTAAAAATCCCTCGCGACAATAGCCCATGCGCTCTACTACAAATCCCGCATTTTCCACCAAGCGTTTTTGAGTAGCACCGCCTACGGATATACCGCGCACCTCTTCGCTGCGCTGAAAGCCACCGCGTTCGATGCGCACGCCGTTAGACAATTGGCTTTCAGGCAGCTGCAAACGGTAGACAAACATCTTGCTAGTATTAGGCAAAATCTCAATTTCTAGGGTTTCCTGCATATTGGAGCCGGTGTAGCTACGGCCGGGG
Source organism: Gammaproteobacteria bacterium (assembly GCA_005801205.1). GTDB lineage: Bacteria > Pseudomonadota > Gammaproteobacteria > Pseudomonadales > Cellvibrionaceae > Cellvibrio. Next base: position 2,346 of record SYDJ01000022.1, on the reverse strand, counting down.
GTGCTGCAAGCAAGCGTAAAACCGCAGAGTAAAACAATGCCAAAGGCCCTAATGAACAAGATATTTTCTCCTATGCTAAATGCCATGTGCAATTAAGGTTAAGAAGCTGAACGCTTGGCCGATAACCTTTGCAATACGACAACCCATTGGGCGATAAATTTCCAATGTGGTTATACATTTATTGTGGCGGGAGTTTGTCATGCCTATTCGTTCAAGGCTACTGCGTTTAGTGATTATTCTTGCGGGGCTTAGCTCAAGCGCTCTTAGCCTAGCCATTGGTGACTCCAATACGATTAAAGCCAAATCGGCAATTGAGGCTTCTAATGGCGAACCCACGGCAAGTGAATTTCCGTTTAACAATCAAAGTATTCCTTCTGCATCACCCGCTTCAGAGCCTGAAAAACCCGCCACCGCACCTGTAGCTCAAGTTGTAGAATCTAAAGCTGAGAAGCGCACCTTGGGCAACAATAAGGGCAATAATCAGTGCCGCAGCGACGCCAGCAATGCATTCCAAAAATCGCTGTTAGTCACCGCCTTCCCGCGCGTAATACCTAACAGTTCAAATGCAGGCTCCTTGGCCGATGCCGAACATCAATTACCAAAATTGCTGAGCCAGCAATTAGAAGCCAAGCACAACACACTAACTCCTATTCTGTTCAATGAAAGCCTACCGAGCGCAACCTTAAGTAGTGATAACCTACTCGCCCAACAAATCCAAAAACTCGCCCGCAGCCAGCGCACCCAGCTGGTTCTTAGCGGCGAGATTCTGGATATGACCATGACCAACCCAGAAGCCACCTACAACCCCGGTATGTACACGCGCTTTTTAAACGGTTTATTTGATTTTATTGAAATACGAAATCGCTTTGATAAACGCGAGCGTCTATTCAGTTTTAATGTGAACCTGCGCGATGGTTTTACCGGCCAAACCTTGTTTAGCAAACGCTACGATACCTATGGTATTTGGGGCTCCACGAAAGAAGTGGGTTTTGATACCCCACTGTTTTGGAAAACCGATTACGGCCAACAAATTAAAAGCCTCGTAAAAATGGCAGCTAAAGACGTGGGCGAAGTAGTTCAGTGCCAACCTTACATCGCGCAAATAGATTCACGCCCGGGGCAAACGCAAATTCTATTACAGGGTGGCGCCAACAACGGTTTGCGCTCTGGCGACACACTCGCGCTCTACCAAGTGGTGGTACAAGGTTCAGAAACCGAATACCAACAACATCAAGTGCGTTTGGTTAACCGTAATACGGAAATTGAATTACGCGAAGTGTATCCATCGCACAGCGTGGGCGTGATTAGCGGAACAACCTATTTAACAGGGCAGTTTTTAGCGGTAGCGCAATAGTGGTTATAATGCATGCCGTACTTAACCCATAAGAGCAAACGGCATGAATTACGTATCTAAAGCGTTATATTTTATTTTCGGCATTACCCTCTTGGGCTTTGCAGGCCTACAGTTTAACGATCCCGACCCCCTTATTTGGATTGGCTTCTATGTGCTCTGCGCACTTATCCCTTCGCTACTCTTATTTAATATCTTTAATCGCCCCGTATTTTTACTGGCGATAATTTGGTGCGGCGTTGAATTATTTATCAGCGCACCCGGCGCTTATCAATATTATCTGCACATGACCGAAGAACCTTTAATGCAAGGGATGAATCCAGAGAAACCTTACATTGAAGAATGTCGTGAATTTTTGGGTGTGTTGATTGCGTTGGGGTTGGTAATTGTTTCTGCGCTTTTGGCGAGAGCAAAGCAGCTGAAAAATTAATCTGCTTTTATTTTTTAAGCATTGCCCACACCTGCCAAGTTCCAATTAAATACATTACACCAAACACAAAACAAATAAACGAACTCCAAAACCAAAAGCTTGTACTGTTTTCAGGAAAATGCGGCATAAGTGGAATAAAGGCGACGCTGCGCACCAAATAGATTGCCGTTATAGCACACAAAGCAACACGCAATAATGGCAACCTACGAATAACACCCGCGCCAGAAAGTGCATAGAGCGACCAAATAAATAAAATACCCGCAATAAAACTGGTAACCACCGTGGGATACCAATGCCCTGCATCCGCCAAGTGCGCCATTTGTTTGCCTGCACCCATAAATAAATACATGGGCGCACCGAACGCTATGCAAGCGAGATGAAGTATTGCTGCAACTGCAGAAAGGCTGGCAGCAATAACTAAGAAAGTGTTTTTGGATTGTTCCATTGTTACCTCGTTATTATTTTAATGATTGCGGTATTACTTATAAAACTGCGTGTCGTAATCCCGTAGGGATCAAGCGTCTTTCACACAGCAAAGTCACTGGATCCCTACGGGTTGACGACT
>SYDJ01000242.1 GCA_005801205.1 Gammaproteobacteria bacterium | reverse complement strand
ATCTTCCATCGCAGGGTAAAGAATCTCTTCTACGACAGGGCTTAAGCGATGAATCTCATCGATAAACAGCACATCGCCCGGCTCAAGGTTGGTCATTAGCGCCGCTAAATCACCGGCTTTTTCCAATACTGGGCCAGAGGTACTTTTAAGCGATACCCCCATTTCATTGGCGATAATATTAGCCAAAGTAGTCTTACCCAAACCGGGGGGGCCAAATACCAAGGTGTGATCCAGAGCTTCACCGCGCTTTTTAGCCGCGCCGATAAAAATCTCCATTTGCTCGCGCACCACCGGCTGGCCAACGTAATCCGCAAGGCTTTTGGGGCGCACGGTGCGATCCAAATAGTCTTCGCGCTCTTTAGCGGCCGGTGCAATTAGGCGATCTGTTTCAATCATTATTGGCTCTTACTTTAAGTGACTTATGTGAAATTTTAATGTGCGGCGCAACACTTAAGCGCTCGCCATACTTCTTAGCGCCAAACGAATCAATTCTTGGCTACTTGCCTCGGGCTTGTGCTTAGCCGCACTCGCAATCATTTTGGCTGCATCTACCGGCTTGTAGCCTAGAGCAATAAGCGCGCTTTCGGCCTCAGCATAAAGATCGTTGTTACTGGCGATCTGCTGGATTTCGTTATGCGCCAATAGATCACCGTGGGGCATATCCCAAGTTTTTAATCGGTCGCGCAACTCAATGACTAAACGTTCGGCGGTTTTGGTGCCTATACCCGGAACCTTGGTGAGGGCTTTAACGTTGTTATCGCGTACGCAGCGGGCGATATCATCCGCCTCCATGCCCGACAAAATGCCCACAGCCAGTTTTGGCCCAACGCCATTCACTTTAATTAAGGTGCGAAATAAAGAGCGGTCGCGTTGATCGGCAAAACCAAATAGCTGATGCAAGTTTTCGGTAATGGATAAATGCGTGTGCAAAATAACTTCTGCACCTATGGCGGGCAGTCGATAAAAAGTCGTCATAGGCGCTTGTAGCTCATAGCCAACGCCGTTTACATCCAGCAATAAATAAGGAGGTTGTTTTTCGATAAGAATGCCGCGAAGACGTCCGATCATGCGCAATTAGCCTTTATTGTGATTGGCTGCGATTGTAATGCAGTTTGGGGAATTTTAAATAATTGAAATCACGGCTAGACAACTCGGCCCCGCCTAAAACTAACCGAGCCAGCCAGCTTGATTAAATGTTGAGAACTATTGGCATGGCAGAGCGCTACAGCGAGCGCATCCGCCGCATCCTCCTGAGGCGATGCAGGCAAACGCAAAAGTGTTTTAACCATATGCTGAACCTGCAACTTATCAGCCGCGCCGTTCCCCACCACCGACTGCTTAACCTTGCGCGCTTCATACTCAGAAACTGGCAAATCCTGCGCGACAGCGGCAACAATTGCAGCACCTCTCGCCTGCCCCAACTTGAGTGCAGAGGCCGCATTCTTGGCCATAAAGACCTGCTCAATCGCCATTTCTTGCGGGCAATATTGGTTAATGATTTGAGTGATGGAATTGAAAATAATCTTCAGGCGCTCAGGCAATTCGACATCAGGGATGCGAATCACACCGCTAGTGACATACTCGGTTTTGCTGCCAATCGCATTGATAATACCAAAACCGGTTTTGCGAGAGCCGGGATCTATACCGAGAATAAGTGCCATATGCAGAACCGTAAACGAACCAAAGGCTGGAAGCATGTACAGTGTTGCATGAAGATGCTGGATAGGCAAGATGCCTGTGCATTAAGAAATACAGGCATCCTTAAACGAGGAACTGAAATGTAGAATTAACCAATCAACTCCATTATTTCTTCGGAAATATCGGCGTTGGTGTGAACCTTTTGCACATCATCCAAATCTTCCAGCATATCGATTAACGCTAGAATTTTTTCGGCTTGGTCTTTATCGAGTGATACAGTTAATGAAGGCTGCATGATAATTTCTGAATGCTCTGGCTTAAAACCTGCAGCAATCAAGGCATCTTTTACATTCAGATAGTCTTCGAAAGCGGTGAACACATCTAGCGAGCCATCATCATTTGTAACGACATCATCTGCACCCGCCTCCAGCGCAGCTTCGATTAATGCATCTTCATTTAGACCAGAAGAAAAACTGATTTGCCCTTTGCGTGCAAACAAATAGGAAACGGAACCGTTAGTGCCGAGATTACCGCCGCGCTTATCGAATGCATGACGCACTTCACCGGCGGTGCGGTTGCGGTTGTCGGTCATGCACTCAACGATAAATGCCACGCCGTTTACACCGTAACCTTCGTAGGTTAGCTCTTCGTAATTATCTGCTTCGGTTGTACCGGCACCGCGTGCAATCGCTTTTTCTACGGAGTCGCGCTTCATGTTGTTATAGAGCGCGTCATCTACAGCGGCACGTAAACGCGGGTTGTCCGCAATGTTCGGGCTGCTTTTTGCGGCTACGGTTATTTCACGAATGAGTTTGGTAAAAATTTTTACGCGTTTGGCATCTTGTCGCGCTTTGCGATGACGCATGTTGTGCCATTTACTGTGGCCAGCCATCTTGTTTCTCCAAGCTATTTTTTGTTCACAACAAATCAATTTCTAGATAAAAAAAGGGCGGGCAATTGCCCACCCTTTTTAACCCCCTCCCAACCTCCCCCTTCAAAAAGGGGAGGGGCAGATTGCACTCTGTAACTATATAGGGAGTCAACTCCTCCCCTCTTTTCAAGGGGGAGGCTGGGACGACTGCATGGATGCGGGAGATAGAGCCACGCAGGATGCAGTTGCCGAGGCGGTGCATTACATTCCGTATTCCGCAGCTTCTGCTGGAGCAGCTTCTGCTTTTTCTTTCTTGCGCAAACGAATGTGCAATTCGCGCAATTGTAAATCGTCTACGAAACCTGGAGCGTCAGTCATTACACAAGCAGCGCTTTGGGTTTTTGGGAAAGCGATTACATCGCGGATTGAGCTTGCGCCAATCATCAACATAATTAAGCGATCCAAACCAAATGCCAAGCCACCGTGTGGTGGTGCACCGTATTTTAATGCGTCTAATAAGAAGCCGAATTTTTCGCGTTGTTCTTCTTCACTGATACCAAGAATATTGAACACGGTTTGTTGCATCGCTTGCGTGTGGATACGTACAGAACCGCCGCCCAACTCAGTACCGTTCAATACCAAGTCGTAAGCTTGTGATAAAGCTTCAGCTGGGTTTGCAGCCAATTCTTCGGGCGAACAAGAAGGTGCAGTAAATGGGTGGTGAATGGCGGTCAAGCCGCCGTTGTCGGTTTCTTCAAACATCGGGAAATCAACAACCCACAACATTGCCCACTCTTTGGTGTACAAATTCAAATCTGCACCGAGTTTGCAACGTAATGCACCAAGTGCTTCAGTTACTACTTTGTGTTTGTCAGCGCCAAAGAAAATCAAATCGCCATTTTCTGCACCAACGCGTTCAAGAATTGCTGCACGAACGGGGACTGGAAGATTTTTTACGATTGGAGATTGCAAACCTTCTTCAAGATCGTTCTTGTCGTTAACTTTAATGTACGCCAAACCTTTAGCGCCATAAATGCTAACAAACTTGGTGTAATCATCGATTTGTTTACGCGTTAATTTCTCGTTACCACCTGGAACTTTCAATGCGGTAACGCGAGATTTTGGATCGTTAGCGGGGCCAGCAAATACTTTGAAATCTACGTCGGCAACCAAATCTTTGATATCAACCAATTCCAAAGGAATTCGCATATCCGGTTTATCTGAACCGTATTTGGCAATCGCTTCTGAGAATGGCATGCGTTGCAATTCATCAAACTCGACGCCTTTCAAATCTTTAAACACTTCACGAATCATGCCTTCAGTAACCGACATAATTTGGTCTTGGGTCATGAAAGAAGTTTCTATATCGATCTGCGTAAATTCTGGTTGACGATCTGCACGCAAATCTTCATCGCGGAAACATTTTGCGATTTGGTAGTAACGATCAAAACCTGCAACCATCAACAATTGCTTAAACAATTGTGGCGATTGCGGCAAAGCAAAGAATTTGTTTTCGTGAGTACGCGATGGCACCAAATAATCGCGCGCGCCTTCTGGGGTAGCTCGAGTCAAAATTGGAGTTTCGATATCCAAAAAGTTATTGCGATCTAAATAATTGCGGATTGCGCTGGTAACTTTTGAGCGGAAACGCAAACTTTTTTGCATTTCTAAACGGCGCAAATCGAGGAAACGATACTTCAAGCGTACGTCTTCACCTACGTTTGAGAAGGAATCTAATGGGAAAGGAATCGTTTCAGCTTCGTTCAAAATGGTCAGCGCGGTGCCGTAAACTTCAATCTCACCGCTTGCCATATTGGGGTTAACGGCAGCGGCAGCGCGCGCACGCACTTTACCGGTCACTTGCAACACATATTCGCCACGCACTTTATCGGCCAATGCGAAATTCTCTTTGGTATCCGGATCAAACACCACTTGCACAATACCTTCGCGGTCGCGCAGGTCGAT
>SYDJ01000241.1 GCA_005801205.1 Gammaproteobacteria bacterium | reverse complement strand
TGGGTAATCCAATTTATCAAAACGAAACAACGGCCCTTTACGACTAGAAAGTCGAACCAATAAGCATTGCGCATCGTGATTGATTTGATGAAACGCCTGAATAAATTCTTGCTCTTGCGCTGTTAATAAATCTGCATAACGATTCCACACCCAATCCACCATAAAACGAAAGTTATGGAGGTAATAATCGGGGGCCAATTCAGTTGCGGGTTTGATTGATTCAGTCATTACCCATCACATCTAAAAATTCAACGTCGTCTTTATTGCGCGCGTTATTTACCTTGCTAGAGACCGGGCGCATGCGCAGCAACAAACTGCTGCCAGAAAAATCGTCAATCAATTGTTTGTGATCTTGTTGAGGGTCTAGCCAACGCTCGGCCTGTGCAGCGGTTAATGAGAGCGGCATGCGGTCGTGAACCGGTGCAAAAGCGGCATCGGCCGGTTGTGTGATGATCGCGCAGCTAATCAATTGTTCTTGCCATACATCCCACACAGCGGCGAGCAATAAAGGCTGATCGCCTGCATCGATATAAAAAGGTTGTTTACTACTGCCTTCACGCTTCCATTCAATAAATCCAGCAGCGGGCACAATGCCGCGCCTGTGTTGAATGGGGCTGCGAAACGATGGCGCGGTGAGAATCGTTTCAATGCGCGCATTAAACATCGCAAATTTCTGATTGGGTTCTTCTTTGCTCCAATGAGGATGCAACCACCAGCGCACAGGGCTGAGGTTTAAGCCGGTTTCGGTTTGGCGAATGAGTGGAATAGTTTCGGTAGGCGCAACATTATTCAGTAGCGGTAGCGTGACATTCAGGATACCCAGCATCGCTAATAACTGCTCTAGCTCAGTGACGGGTTTGATAAAAAGTCGTCCACACATAGTCGGCTCCTGAATGGCTGGGTTTACGGATTAGCGCGAAATTGTCTAAGGCTTCTGCTTGACGATTAACGGGGTACTGACACTATACTGTATATCAATACAGTTATCGAGTGTCGGTCGTTACCCCATGAAACTTGTTCCGCCAGACCATCCTGCTAGTGCAGGCTCACCGCCAAGCCTAGAGCAATTGCTTTGCCGTGGCGATATTTGGCGTGGGCGTTCGCACCAAGCGCCGCCACGGTTGGTTGTGGATACGGGGTATGCAGCCTTGAACGAGCGGCTGACGGGTAGTGGTTGGCCGGTGGCGAGTTTAATGGAAGTTTGCCAAAAGTCCGCCTGCCATAGTGAGTGGCAATTGTTGGTGCCTGCATTACTGCATACTCAACGGGGCTTGGTGGTATTGCTGAATCCGCCGATTAGCCCCTTCGCGCAAGCGCTGCTGCAGGCAGGGATTGATCTTGAGCGGCTGCTGATTGTTGAGGCGAAAGACAAATCCGATTTTCTGGCCAGTTTCATTGAGCTGGCGCGTTCCGATGCCTGCGATGCAGTGATGGCTTGGCAGCCAACGCAGGCTTTAAGTTACACCGAGCTGCGCAAATGCGCGCTGGCATCCACCGAAGGCCAAGGGATTTATGTGCTCTTTCGGCCAGATGCCGTGCGCGATCAAAGCTCGCCCGCAGTGCTGCGCTTAACTCTTGAATGGGAATCCGAGCAGTTAAGAATCAATATCTTCAAACAAAAGGGCGAGTTAACAGTGAATCGCCAGCCAATCCATTTGCCAATCCCGAATGCATGGAAAGGTTTGTTGCCCCACAACGAATTGGATTCGCAAGGCAAACCCAAACCGAAAATTGCCAGTGTTACGCCCATTCGTGGCTGGCGTCGTTGAGGTGATGGTTTGTGAAAACGCACATCTCAAAGCGTCAGCCTCTTCAGAGGTTATGGCTCGCACTTCGCTTTCCGCATTTGCCCGCTCATGTCTTGGCCTCTCATGGATTGGATGCGGCGATAGATTCCGCTGAGCCGCAGGTTATTAGCGCCAAGCGCCAACTGATTTGGCTGAATAGCGCTGCGCAAAACGCGGGTGTGACCTTGGGGATGGATATAACCACCGCACAATTGCTCAGCGGCTGTGTTGCACAAGAACGCGCAAACCAAAAAGAGTTGCAACGCCTTAGTGAGCTGGCAGAAACCATGTACCAGTTCAGCCCCTACATAGAAACTTATGCGAGCGAGCAAGTGCCGCAATCGGGCCTCTTGTTAGAGGTTGGCAGTTGCTTGATGTTATTTGGCGGCCTAACTGCTCTCTGCGAAAAAATCGCGCAGCAAATGGCGCAAGAAAATATCGCGCTGGCGATAGGATTTGCACATTCAAAAGCAGCGGCATGGTTATTATCCTTTGCAGAACAAATTATTGCGGATGATAAAACCAAAGCTGATTTTATCGCGCAATTAAAAACACTGCCGATTAGTTGGTTACACGATTTTCCCAAGCAAGTTGATGCCCTAGAAAAAATGGGCTTTGTGACGTTAGCGGAAATCGCTAAACAAGTTGAGGCGCAATCAGTTGGCAGTTTTAGAAAACGTTTTGGTCATGCCTTTGCCGATTATTTGTGTGAACTCTTTGGAATCGATCAAGATTTTCAGCAGGATTCACTCTTTGAAAAGCCGGTGACGCTATTTAAGCCTCACGAGTTTTTTGCCGAGCAAGTGCAATTTGATTACCCCTTGCATCAAATAGATCAACTACAACAACCGATGGAGCATTTGCTACAAAACTTGTCGGCCTATTTACGCAAGCGTCAATTACAAACGCAACAGATCGAATGGGTGCTTTCCGATATTTATCGCCATCGCGATGCATTAACTGTTTTTGCGGATTCACCGCAAACTCATTGGCAATTGTTGTTAGATCTTTCGCTCATCCAACTAGAAAACCGTGAATTGCCGTTTGAGGTGGACACGCTCTCGCTCAATTGTCGCCACACATTGCCAATGCAAGCCGCTAGTCACGTTTTAGAATTTGAACATGGGCGAAAAATCAATCGCCAACAATTTTCTATCACGGCCGCAAAATTAAAAGCACGGTTGGGCGATGCCGCTATTTACAAACTTAGCTATAAAGATAGCTATTTGCCCAATGAATCTAATCAGCGTATTTCACTCACAGAAACCTGTGAGCAAGAGTTGCCGTCCATTCACCAGAGTGCGCAGCGCCCGCAATGGTTGTTGGATGCGCCCGTTGAAATTCAACTGCGTAAACAAGGGTTGTATTGGCGCGGGCGAATCACCTTAATTGCGGGGCCTGAGCGCATTCAAGGCAACTGGTGGAGTGAACCCAGTGCGCGGGATTATTTTATTGGTGTAAGGCAAGACCAGCAGCGCCTGTGGATTTTTTTTGATGTGCACAAACAGCAATGGTTTGTGCAAGGCATTTTTGCGTAAGGCGTAATGACCAAAAACACTCAGGAAATCCCATGCGCTACGCCCAATTATTTACCACAACCAATTTCACCTTTTTAACGGGCGCATCACATCCGCCAGAAATGGTGTATCAAGCCGCTGACTTAGGTTATGAAGCGATTGCGATTACGGATGAATGTTCTTTAGCTGGTGTGGTAAAAGCGTTTGTGGCAGCGGAAGAATTGGATTTTAAATTAATCATCGGCAGCCGTTTTACGCTCAGCAACGGCATGCAATTAATTGCGATAGCGCCGAATCGAATGGCTTACGCTGAATTATCAGGATTTATCACCTTGGCGAGGCGGCGCGCGGCCAAAGGTGAATATGAAGCGCACTTTGAAGACTTGCGGTTTCGTTTGCAGAATTGCTTAATCATTTGGTTGGGTTATTTGAATACAGAAGGCGTTGCGCCAGAAGAGGTTATCGATCAACTCGCTAAAGCCTTTAAGGAACGTTTATGGATTGGAATCGATCATCGATGGTGTGGCAATGAACAAGAACAGTTTTCGGTTTGGCTTAACCTAAGTCGCCAAAAAAATATTCCCTTAGTGGCTTGCCCGCAAGCACTCATGCACATACGCGAACGCAAACCTTTGCAAGACGTGCTCACATCCATTCGTCACAATGTTCCCATCGATGAACTTGGCACGCGCTTAGCACCTAATGCGGAGGCTTATTTAAAATCGGTCGATCAGTTAACACAACTTTATCCCGATGTCTTACTTGAACAAACCACAGAAATTGCCGACCTCTGTAATTTCTCGCTCAAAGAATTGCGTTATCAATATCCGCTGGAATTGGTGCCTGAAAATCGCACGCCCATTGAACACTTGCGCGATTTAGTTAATGAGGGAAAGCATCAACGCTGGCCAGAAGGTGTGCCCACTTTTGTAGAAGAATTACTACAAAAAGAGTTAACGCTCATTGAAGAAGTACACTACGAATATTATTTTTTAACCGTACATGACCTGGTGAAATTTGCGCGCTCACAACATATTCTTTGCCAAGGGCGTGGTTCAGCGGCCAATTCGGTGGTGTGCTATTGCTTGTTTGTGACCGAGATTGCCCCAGGGCAAATCAATGTGTTGTTTGAACGATTTATTTCCAAAGAGCGCGACGAGCCGCCAGATATTGATATCGATTTTGAACATCATCGCCGTGAAGAAGTGATTCAATATATTTATCAAAAATACGGGCGTGAGCGCGCTGCTATTGCGGCCACAGTCATTACCTATCGGTCGCGCAGCGCGGTACGTGATGTGGGCAAAGCCTTGGGTATGGATGTTTCCCTAATTGATCATCTCGCTAAAAATATTGCTTGGTGGGATAAATCCAGCGACCTGCCGACGCGCATCGCACAAGCGGGTTTGCAAGTGCAGCAAAAAATGTTGCAACTGTTTTTTAAATTAGTCGAGCAAATTTTAGGGTTCCCTCGCCACTTATCGCAACATGTGGGCGGCTTTGTGATATCGCAAACCAAAATTAGTGATTTAGTTCCCGTTGAAAACGCCAGCATGCCAGACCGCACCTTAATTCAATGGGATAAAGATGATCTTGAATCCATGTGCTTGCTCAAGGTGGATGTGCTCGCCTTAGGCATGCTTTCTGCGCTGCGCAAAACCTTAGATTATATACATACCTATAATCCCGCCATAAAATCACTAGCGGATATTCCGCGAGAAGATCCAGCCACTTACGAGATGCTATGCAAAGGCGATAGCTTGGGTGTATTTCAAATTGAATCCCGCGCCCAAATGGCCATGTTGCCGCGCCTACAACCGCGTTGCTTCTATGATTTGGTAATTGAAATTGCGCTGGTAAGGCCGGGGCCAATTCAAGGCGATATGGTGCATCCTTTTTTGCGTAGGCGTAGCGGTGAAGAAGATGTAACGTATCCTAGTGAAGCGACTAAGGCTGTGTTATCACCAACACTAGGCGTGCCGATTTTTCAAGAACAAGTTATGCGTCTTTCGATGGTGGCAGCAGGATTTTCCGGCGGCGAAGCCGATCAATTGCGTCGCGCCATGACCAGCTGGGGAAAGAACAGCAAATTATTATTGTTCGAAAAAAAATTCACGCAAGGTTTATTAGATAATGGCTACAGCCCTGAATTCGCGTATCGCTTATTTGAGCAAGTCAAAGGCTTTGGTGGCTACGGATTTCCAGAATCACACTCCGCGAGTTTCGCGCTTTTGTGTTATGCATCCTCATGGCTCAAGCGTCATCATCCTGCCGCATTTTATTGTGCTTTATTAAATAGCCAGCCGATGGGCTTTTATTCGCCCTCGCAATTAATTCAAGATGCGCGCCGCCATCAGATTCAAGTCATGCCCGTGGATATCAATAAAAGTGTTTATGACAATGCCTTAGAATTAACCGCCGAAAATAATTGGGGAATACGTTTAGGTTTTTGCGAAGTAAAATCGTTTGATGGCCATAACGCTAAGCAAATAGAAGCTTGGCGAAATGATTGCCCGTTTATTTCGCTAGACGATATTGCGCGGCGTACACAATTAACCGCAAATGATTTACAAATGCTCGCCTCAGCAGATGCCCTCAAATCCATCAGCGGGCATCGCCATCAAGCGCGCTGGCAAGCGGCAGCTATTCAGCCCTATGTAGAATTGCTCGATCAAAAATCAACTAATGCAATTGACGATTTATTTACCGAAGCGCCCACCCAAGCAAAAGATATACTCGATGACTATCGCACTCTAGGTCTCACATTACGCGAGCACCCTATGGCCATACTGCGCAACCAAGCCCCATTTAATCGCTGCACAACTTACGAAAATTTAATTCACCTGCGCCACAAAGGTTTTGTGCGCGTCGCAGGATTAGTCACCGGCCACCAACGCCCAGGCACCGCAAACGGAACACTGTTTCTAACCTTGGAAGATGAAACAGGCAATATCAATGTGATCGTGTGGAAAGGCACACAAGAAACCTATCGCAAGATATTGCTAACGGCAAAACTCTTACTCATTAAAGGCACGGTAGAGATCGCGACAGAACATGTCGCCACCCCCGTTGTGCATGTGATTGCAGGGCAGTTGCATGATTACACGCAGGTGCTTGAGGGTTTGAATGTGCAGGCTAGGAGCTTTAGGTAATCCTGTTCGACGCTGGATGGCTTATGGCGTCGAACAGAATAAGTTCTAGTGGCGTTAGGTTTTACAATTTCAACCAAAAAATCATAAATATGGAAATTTGGTTGAAAAACTTTTACCTGCTAGCTTTATTAAAATTGACTATCCACATACTTACTTCTGCTGGGCCAGCTTGCCATCCAGTTTCGGCGATGAGCTGCTGCGCAAAATCCACGAAACCTTGTGGCCTTTGTTCGGCGGTATTGATTGCGAACTGCGGTGGTTTGGGGCCAGTTGTGCGCAAATTGCCGGTGTGATTAAAAATTTGAGATTGACCCATGAACTGGTGAAGAACTGCAGCACCATTAATTGCAGCGCCCAAGGACTTGTTAGCACATACATTAAAATTATTCACATTTTCAGATTTAGTGGCTGACCACCAAATGACAGCATCGGCAACCCAACAATCGGGGTGACTAAAATCAGTTACGGTTATTGCGACCTTTGGAAAGTATGACGCTGCTGATCCATCCCATGGGTGTTTGGAAAAAATGCCAGCCAGATTTGTCTGAGCTATGGGTGTGCCTATAGCTGTGCTTAAATTTACACTTTGATTTGCAGTTGATTGAACTACGGCAGTTTGCGGATTTGATTGAGGTTGAATTGCCGATTGAGATAACCCCGGAACATTCAGCTTAATGGTAGTACTGCCGTCCTTATTGGGCGTCGCTGTGCACCCCACTAAAATCAGTGCTGACAAAAAACTCAGATTAAATAATTTCATTTTTGATTTATCCATGTATGTTAAAAGAGGTTTTTTAAGTTGTCGCCGCAGTTAATTAGCTACATATCGCGCACTCCTTTATAAATATTAAATTTCCACGTCCACATAAAATTCTTCCGATTAATGTAAATGTGCCAAAAACCCAATACCTGGCGAGCAACGAGTTGTGTCAATGGTTATGTCATGGATTTGAATTACGTTTCGCTTATCGCGTGCAGCAGAACCTAGTGCACGAGTGATTAAAAATTTGATGCTTCTGGGTGGCGTATCACCAAGAAGATCAAGTACTTGATCATTTAGCCGGTCGGAAAAGTGTGATCCCCAAGTCGACTCGCTACGCAGTTTTGCGTAAATATTTTGTGCAATGACTCGAGTTTGTTCTGGTGTCGGAGAGGGAATATCGAGAACAATAAATCTTGAAAGTATTGGCTGCGGCAAGTTTTGAATTTGATTGGCTGTTGCAATCCAATTAATGTGGCTGGCATCGATGGGTACGTCTTTAATTGCCAAATCTACAAAGTGCTTTGCGCTACTTGGCTCCAATAAACTGTAAAGCGGTGCCAGAGGATTAAATTTTAGATTTTGTTCTACTTTGTCGATCTCATCTAATACCACTATAGGGTTAGCTGTTGATTGATAGCCCAGCAGCTCAAAAATCGCGCCTTCTTCTGCATTAGCCCAACTTGAATCTGAGCCTGAAATAGCCGCGTTTGTTTGAGCATTAGCCATATCAAGTACGCGACAGGGCAATCGAAACTGCTCTGCCAGCCAACGTGTCGCTTCTGTTTTGCCAATTCCAGGTTCGCCGGTCAGCAAAAGCGCCGGAAAACAAATGCGCCTATCCCCGAGTGATGCCAAGCAGAAGTGATCATTTAACAGCTCAGCTATGCTCACGAAATTTGGAAAACGCGCAGAAAACTCACTGAGTATTTGTTGCCAATCGTCGGGCAATATCTGTAGTTCACGTTTGTTCAATCCCGCCTTAACAATCTTCTGTGCGGCGGAACCTAGCCGGTTCTGGTGATCCTTGTTGCGGTTACTAATGGTCTTCTTGAAATGATCAAAGGCGGCCAATTCAAATAAGTGAATGTCTACTTTGTTAGGCGTTATCACCAAATCAGTTGGCGCTGTAACGTATGCCTCAGTTGCAATTTCTGATGCCATTGCGTCCTCCTTGATCAACTCAACAGCTTCTTCAATGCCTGACCTGTGCAAACCTTCGGGGTACAGCTCTCTCTTCAAATCCTCAATATTTCTTGCCGTGCTTGTGGCTGCAACAAAGTCTTCGTAGAACAAACCATTCCCTGCGCGGTGCTCGTTGCAACAAAATTGAGTGAAGTGTGGTTCATCAATCCCTGAGCTTTCGCGCATGCCGCAGGTAGGGCAGGTGCGTTCAGCCCGATCTAGGCACTTTTCAATACAGTTCCGCAATGCCCGTAAACGTTCATGGTGAGTATTGATATTGGTGGTGTAAATCATCAGCCCACCAAAGCTGTGGGAAACACGAAAGAATCTAAATTTCTGCCTGTTGCTAGAAGGAAGGATTATCTCTATTTGCTTGAACAGCTCGGCAATTAGCTTCAAGTGACCAGGCGCAGGCTCTATATGGCAATCGGCTAACCAAGAATGCTGACTCTTTATGTCATGCACTTTCTTAGCATAGGTCGCTTTGTGCATAGGTTGGTTTAAGGGTTTGGTGGCAGAAAATAATTGAGTGCACATAAATACCTCTCTTGTTGTATTACTATAACTTACTATAACACCACAAATCAGGTGCGCAAGAGGTTTTTGAAAATATATCTGTTATAGTTACTTATAATTATTTTGGAGTTTTTATGCCGATCACAGTCGAAAATGCGCCCGCGATTGCTTCCGCACTGCTTGCTTTACGAGGAGAAACTCAAGCATCACTATCGAAAAAGTCAGGAATTCGTGTTGCAAACCTATCAGTATGGTTACGAGGTAAAAAAGATCAGGTGATCTCAGAGAAGCGCGTAACGGCTCTGCTGGAGTGTCTAGGTGTGGAAGGGGGGCGGCTCAAAAAATTTGCCGTGCATGAGTGGCAAATCAATGGAAACATCACCCACTTGAGGTTTGTACTGCAAGCGTTGGTGCCCGAAAATCAGCGCGACAAACTTATGGTTCTAACGGAGCGATGCGGATTTGGCGCATCTAATAACGCGTTTTTAGTACCACTGGAAAAGGGTTTTGCTGTTGTAAAAGTGATTGAGACGCCTGGGTTTTTAAATAACGAAAAGCTCACGGCTGAAACTCTAGGCTTCGGGCAGTTTTTTACTGTGAACGATTATCTGCCTCGTTGGCCTTCAAGTAATTTGGACGCAGATGAAAAACCTGATCGGTTAGCAAATGAGTTAAATCACCTTGAAAAAATATTATTAGAGTGGATTCGACGTGATGCAGAAACGCGCGGTTTGAATACTGAGCAGTTGGTCGATATGTTGGCTCAAGATATTCCGGGTGCCAAAGATATATTCAATTGTTGGAACCCAGGCTTCGATGAGCTTTCATCCGTGTTGCACAGTGCAATCAAAAAAGGCGTTTCACCCAAAGAAATTGCAGCTCTGATCGCAAAACAATATTTTATTTGATTTCAATTGTTGTACGGGACGCAAACTTTTTAATAATGTGCCCAACGCCCGTGCTGAAAAATGTATTCAAAAAAGCAGCACAGGCCACATTCTTTGTGCTTAAAGATGCAGCACAAAGAATGTGAAAAACCGCATTGATCTGGGCATAAATATACTGATTGCGCGTCCTTACATATGCGATTGTATGTTCAATATACGCGATTGTATGTTCAATATACGCGATTGTATGTTCAATATACGCGATTGTATGTTCAATATGCGCGATTGTATGTTCAATATGCGCGATTGTATGTTCAATATGCGCGATTGTATGTTCAATATGCGCGATTGTATGTTCAATATGCGCGATTGTATGTTCAATATACGCGATTGTATGTTCAATATATGTGAGTGTATGTTCAATGTATGTAATTATGCAGTTATGTGTGAATCAAAATTTGGTGCATGAGCGCTATATAAAGAGTAATAGCTTTTTATAAAATTTCGATACACAATAAAATTGTGTAACATACAATTCATTTAAATTATCCACAAAAAATTTTGTCAAATTACAGGCAGAGTTATAGGATAAAAAATTATAGGTGGTTACAGGTTTTAGGGTAGTGGTAAATCCGCGTAAAAAGAATGCTACATCAGCGTGATTTACAAAAAAAGTTGTGGTAAATCAGCGCGCAAGGTTTTGCACAATCAGCGTGGATAACTTCCGTCATCCACAGCAAATTGTGAATATTTTCACTCATTTAAATCCATTTATTTCCATAGAGGCAAGGCCATATATTCGAGTGTAATCGGCGTAAGATTGTTAGCTGTGCATTGAGAGCTTTAAGCTTGCGACAAGAGATCTGTCATACGTATGCTTACATACGCCTTCTTTTAAGTTAAAACAAAAATTGCTCTATCTCTTTATAATTTGCCACCACAATTTGTTGGGCCTCTGGCACCATTTCCAATTTGCGTGGGTCAATATTGAATGCGCGCAACATGTATTCAACTAAGGGCGCGCGCGTTTTTACGTTTAAACAGCCGTCTGTCATATCAAAATCGCGGGCGATAATGTCTTGTTGCATTCCACCGAGGCGTCCATCGGGCTTGATTTGGATATTGATGAAAGTATTCCAAAACGAATCTTTTTCTGCGGTGTGTTCGCTGGCGTCCATAATTTCTGGTGTGCCGCGAAATCGGCTTAATACAAAGTCCCGATAATCGCGATGCTTCTCACAATACGCGCGCACATGCCAGCGCATGGGTGTACATACCAGCGTATGAGGCACGATGATTCGTTCTTCCTCAACTGCCGATTTCATGGATATGTAGCCTAACTCAACACGTTTATGTTCACGGGCGGCTTGAACCAAGGCTCGCAAAATAGGCGGGTCAATGCGGCGCAAGGGTACTTGCAGCATTTCGGTATTGGCAAATCCTAGGTTCAAACTTTCAAAAGTATGAGTAATATCCTTGCTGCGGCTAAGTACATGCAAATACTCATCAGCGGTACCAGTGGTTAGTTTGGGCTTGAAGCCAGCACTGGGT
>SYDJ01000240.1 GCA_005801205.1 Gammaproteobacteria bacterium | reverse complement strand
GCACAAAAGTTCCATTTTGGAAACGATGAAAAACAATTGTGTCAGTACGGGAATGGCAACGACAAAACCACCTCACAAGCAGTTGGCCGCGATCTAAAGTGGCCAGATAAGCCTGTTGCTTGTGATGACCACGAAAACTTCCTGAGTACCGTAGGATTGTATTTACCCAATAAATTCGGGCTGTACGATATGGTAGGTAACGTCAGCCAGTGGGTGGCAGATTGCTACCACGACAATTACCAAGGAGCACCGCAAACAGGTAGTGCGTGGTCAGACACAAATTGCGTAGCTCCTTTCAGCCGTGGAGGTGCTTGGTCAATGGGTGCCAACAGCCAAAGATCAGCCTTTCGCCCCATTGCAGAAGACGTTAAGACAGGCGCGAGCTTGGGATCTTTTGATCGAGGTTTTCGCCTTGCCTTAGATATTCAAGATGATACGGCGGCCTCAACTAGCGACGCACAAAAAAGTTTTATCAGCGAATTAACCAACAAGCAGCACGCTGTTGTTGAACATCGAATCACTGCGGTTAAAGAACGTAAAGCGTTGCTAACAAAATATAAAACCTGGGGAAAAACCCCAGTGATTACTCCGCCTATGGTTGATATTCCTACAGGTGAGTTTTTAATGGGTAGCAATCTTTCTGATAAAGAAAAACCCATCCATAAGGTCAATATTAAAGCGTTTAGACTATCTAAATATGAAGTGACGCTTAAACAATTCAAACAGTTTGCTGCTGCTACAAATTATATACTCGGCGAGAGGTGCTGGAAGTTTGTAAGCGAAGGCGGTGGTCAATTTAAAGTTGGCTATGACATAGCGCTAGGAAACTGGTTAACACCAGAATATGCCCCCAGTGACTTTCATCCGGTAATGTGTGTTAGTTGGGATGATGCAAATGCCTATTTAACGTGGCTATCGCAACAAACCGGAAAAAAATATCGCCTACCAACTGAAGCAGAATGGGAATATGCAGCAAGTGCCGGTAGCACTACCAAATATTTTTTTGGCGATGATGATAAAGATCTCTGCCAATATGGAAATATTTTTGACGAAAGCGGCATGCGTGCATTTGTTCGCGACAAAGAGTACAAAAAGAAAGATATGGCTTGTGATGATGGCGCTGAGTACACAACGGTAGTGGGCATGTACAAACCTAACGCATTTGGCCTCTACGATATGATTGGTAATATCAGTGAATGGGTTGAAGATTGCGACCACGATAATTACGAAGGCGCACCGACTGAAGGCTCAGCATGGATTTCAGAAAAATGTTCTATGCGTTCACGCAAAGGTAGTAGCTATGGACCTGGCAGTTCGCACTCGGCCATGCGCGGTCACGGTGGACAAAGTAATCGCTCAAGCTTAGGTGAAGGTTTTAGGATTGTTGAGGATATTCAAACAAATGATATTTGTTCTGATGCATCGTCAGCATGTAAAAAAGTATCAGGCGAACAAAATGCATTTGAAACCGAGTTAGCAGAAGCGCAGAAAGCAGAACTCATTAAAAGAAAACAAGCTCTATAAAAATAGTACAACACAAAAAATTAAAGTCTGACATCACAATGATGTCAGACTTTTTTATATTCAAATCCCGCTGGATTTACGCCGGCCTAAAACTCAAAAATGGATTCACCAGCTTGCCAAAGAAACCAGTGACCTTGACTGGCGCTTCTACCACCGATATACACAAGCAATCCTGATTCTGTGTAGCCGTTGGGCGATGAATTTCGCCAGCATTGCGCACTAAAAAATCGCCTTGATTGTAAACGCCATCTTCATCGGAAAAACTGCCGCATAACACCATGGTCACTTCTAAACCACGATGATCATGTTCAACCACTCTCCCACCGCTACTTATGCGCTGAAACGCTACTTCGTATTGGCTTTGACCTGTTTTTAAGCGGGCCGTTTTTAAAGCGGCAGAAACGCGCTCCCATTTTAATTTGCCATCACGAGGTAAAAGTTTGGCGATAACTTTAGGTACATGTTTTAACAGCGGATCATTCGCATAGACAGGATGCAAGTGTTCAGACGTTGACTTTTTGTCGCCAGCCGATGTTTCCGAATTTTGGTTGCGAATCCGTGTCATTAATTGATCAAAGCTTGCGGGTTGTACCACCTCAGCAACGCTTTGATTTAAGATCGCAGCGCCGAGCTTGTTGAGCTGCTCAACGCGCTTACGACAGTGAGGGCATGTTTGCAAATGTGCGCACACTATAACGCCCACTGCATTGGCAAGACTGCCGCTTGAATATTCTGTTAGCAAATTGTCGTCTGGGTGATGAGTGATCATTGCCAGCTCTCCCGATTTTTTTCTGCTGCCTTTTCTGCACCCATAATTAGTGTTTGCATTTTCTTTAAACCAATTCGTACACGAGATTTAACAGTGCCAAGCGGCAGCCCCGTTTCATCCGAGATTTGTTGATGAGTTTTACCTTGCATATAAACCTGCGTCAGCACCTGCCGTTGTTCTGGTGGTAATTGTGTAAACGATCTATCGATCAAGGCCTCGTTGCTCGACTGCTGTAAATACACAAAGGCTTGATCGTCATCCGCCTCATCCCAAATATCATCGATATCAATTCCATCTTTATACGTTGGCGTGCGCTTATTACGGCGCATAAGGTCAATGCGGCAATTACGCATTACCGTATAAATCCACGTAGAAGCTGCAGCTTTAGTCGCATCGTAACTCGGCGCTTTCTGCCAAACCTTAAACATCACCTCTTGCACCACTTCTTCTGCAGCATCAGCGGGGAAGTTGGAATTGAGATTACCTAAGCAGAAGCCTTTTATAAGCGGGGCAAAGTGCGCAAACAGCTTGGCAAATGCCTGCTCATCGCGCGCTTGACCAACCCGCTCCAGTAGCCGGCTCCACGTATCGTCGCGCTGGTGCTTATCTGGCCCAATGAGGGGAATTGACATCATGACTCTCTCAGTTGAATCGTCAACATTGACGCATCTGTAATGACTGAATTGCTTCATTTAAACGGTTACCAGCCATTCTACGCCGGTGTCTTGCAATTGGATCATGGAGGAATAGAAGCCATCGAAATAATCGCCAAAGCGTGCCCCAATTGATCCAATTGAATTGAATGAGCGTAGAGACACATATACCTTTTCACAGCGGCACCTCAGAGCAAGCTTGACTTAATTAGGCAGAACAATAGGCAGAACTATGGACACACAACCGCTAAGCTCACAGCCAACGCTGATGTTCGATATTGAACACTTTAAGCAATTGTATAAGACCTTTGACAATGAAACCCCCGCCCAACTCCCCAAGCTCTACCACCCCACCATTATCTTCAAAGATCCCATTCATGAGCTTAAAGGCCTTGCCGCACTAACCGACTATTTTGCAAACTTCTGCAAACAAGGCAATCAATATAGGTTTGAGTTTACCAACGAAGTAATTAGCCATGATCAAGCGTTTTTTCAATGGCATATGCACTACGCACATCCCAGCCTAGCCAATGGCAAACCACTCCTGCTCAATGGCGGCACACTTATTAAATTTAACGCGCAGATTATTTACCATGAAGACTTCTACGACATGGGTGCCATGATATATCAGCATGTTCCATTACTCGGCTGGGCGGTTAGAAAGATCAATGCACGTATCGCGGAGCATGCCCAATGAACAATATTAAAGGGCGCTGCATTTGGATTACCGGCGCAAGCTCTGGCTTGGGTAAAGCATTAACGATTCAATTAGTTGAAGCGGGCAACTTTGTTATCGCCAGCGCTCGCTCAAAAGCAGCACTCTCCGATTTGGCGAAACAATATCCCGGTAAAATTAAAATATTACCTTTAGATGTCAGTAGAGCATTGGATTTAAAAAAAACCGCTGCGGAGATTCGTGAAATATCGGACTATCTTGATATGGTGATCTGTGCTGCTGGCATTTGTGAATATGAGGACAATCTGAGTTTCAATCCAGACATGTATGAACGGACTCTGGATGTGAATTTTTTAGGCGTCATCCGTTGTTTGAATATTGCCTTGCCTCTACTTAAAAAGTCACAACTGCGCCCACACTTTGTGGCCATTAGCAGCTTATCCACTTGCGTTGGTTTTCCGCGCGCGGAAGCTTATGGTTCATCCAAGGCTGCGTTAAATTATTTTATGCAATCCCTGCGTGCTGATTTATCCAAGATCGCGCTGGACTTAAGCCTAGTACGCCCCGGTTTTATAGCCACTAATTTAGTCGCGCAAAATGATTTTGCTATGCCGTTTATGATGGCACCTGAAGTGGCCGCAGAGCGAATTATTAAAAAACTGAGTGCGCGTAAATTCTTAATCGACTTTCCACGTCGATTAAGTTGGCCCTTACGCGCATGGGGATTTTTCTTCAGCAGTTGGTGTAAGTGGGTTGCCCCAAAACTCACTCGAATTCATCAATGGTAACTCTTATATCTTGGCCTATAACTACTAGAAATTTACGAGGTTTGGCACGTGAAGAAAATTGCAATTATCGGCAGCGGTATTTCTGGTTTAACAGCCGCCTATTATCTTAACAAGCAACATGATATTTGCCTTTACGAGGCAGATTCGCGCTTAGGTGGCCATACCGCCACCAAAGCAATAAAAGTGAATGGCAAAGACTACTTAATTGATACTGGTTTTATTGTGTTCAACGATTGGACTTACCCCAACTTTATTAATCTCCTCAAGGAGCTTGGCGTTGACTCACAGCCAACGGATATGGGCTTTAGTGTTTTTGATCCCGCCGCTGATTTTGAATATGCGGGCACTAATCTAGCCACACTCTTCGCTCAAAAAAGAAATCTGTTTTCTCTTACGCACTGGAGAATGCTGCGCGATATAGTTCGCTTTAATAAAGAAGCAATAATCGATTTGGACGCAGGAAACTTGGAACCTGCTGAAAGTCTTGGCAATTATTTGACACGAAAAAAATATTCTGTCGCCTTCAGTGAACGCTATCTCGTCCCTATGGGCTCAGCTATTTGGTCAGCAACTCAAGGGGCTACGCTAGATTTCCCGCTGGAATTCTTTATTCGCTTCTTTAAAAATCACGGCCTATTAAATGTGGTTAACCGCCCTCAATGGCGAGTGATTAAAGGTGGCTCAAGCGCTTACATTGCGCCACTCATAAAGTCATTTGAAGATAAAATTAAACTCAACAGCCCAGTACTTAAGATTATTCGCCACACATCAAAAGTTGAAATCATTACCGATAGCGGCAGTGATTTCTATGATGATGTTGTAATAGCCTGCCACTCTGATCAAGCGCTTGCAATGCTTAGCGACCCTACACTGGGAGAGCAGGCTATCCTCAGTGCAATCACATATCAAAAAAATGATGTTGTTATGCATACGGATACACGCCTCTTACCTCGCCGCAAAGCCACCTGGTCAAGTTGGAATTATCTTTTGCAAAACAACACTCAACAGCCGCCCATTTTGACTTACTCCATGAATATTTTGCAGAGCATAAAAAGTGATGTGGAATTTTGTGTAACCCTGAATGCCGCCGATAAAATTGATTCCACTACAGTATTGGGGCGCTATGAATATGCTCACCCGGTGTTTAGCCAAACCGCTTTGCAAGCACAAGAGAAATGGGAAAATATTAATGGTGTAAATCACACCTGGTTTTGTGGTGCCTATTGGTTCAATGGTTTTCACGAGGATGGCGTTAATAGTGCTCTTCGTGTTGTAAAAGCACTAGGAGCTAAACAGTAATGACTGCAGCTTTTAACAGCGCCATTTACACAGGAAAAGTTCGTCACAGACGATTTTTTCCCAAACAACACGAATTTGAATACCCTGTATTTATGATGTACTTGGACACGTGCGAGATAGATCATATTTTTTCTCTGAGCAGATTTTGGTCGCTGAAACATTTTGCTCCTGCGCAATTTAAGCGAAGTGACTTTCATGTCGATAAAAATAATTCAACGCAAAGCCCACTGCCCAGTATCGATGTATCAGTTCGCAACACGCTAGAATCTAACTTAGGCACGCGACCTACAGGCCCTATTCGCATGCTGGTTAATTTACGTTATTGGGGCGTCAATATGAATCCCATCAGCACCTACTATTGCTTTGATGATTCAGGTGAAAAGCTTATCGCCATACTGGCAGAAGTACACAACACCCCTTGGAATGAACGTCACGCTTATGTTTTAACGGGCGACGACTTCGCTCATAAGCAACATGTCAACTTCGCCAAGGAGTTTCATGTATCACCTTTTAATCCAATTGAAATGGATTATCGCTGGCACTCCACTACGCCAAACAAAACACTCGCACTGCATTTGGAAAACTGGCAAGACAATATCAAAATTATGGACGCAACCATGGCCTTGATACGAGAGCCGATTACAGCAAACTCCATGAATAAGATTCTAATCCGTTTTCCTTGGATGACCGTAAAAGTAGTAGCCGCTATTTATTGGCAAGCCGCAAAACTTTGGTGGAAAGGCGTACCTGTTTTTACTCATCCGAACCCATGTGACACCAAGCAGATAAACCAACCCGACAAAATAAATAACCCCGTAAGGCTCCAAGAGGAAAGTAAGTTATGAAGTCCATCAGTCTTGTTGACAAAAAAACCTCATCGCTACTGGAGCAACACTGGATAGATAATTTTGCGCGGCATACTTTATTAAAGCTGCTAAAAAATATCCAAAAGGGGCATCTAACCCTAGAGGACAAAGGCGAAGTTTACAGCTTTGGCGAGCCGCAGGAAAATGCCAGCCTAGTTGCGCACATTTCAGTCACCCACTCCGCTTTTTATCGTCAGGTTTTGTTTGGCGGCAGTATTGGCGCAGGTGAAGCTTATATGTTCAAAAGCTGGTGGTCGCCTGATCTCGTGCAAGTCATTCGGTTAATGGCTATCAACATGCCGGTGCTACAACAATTGGATTCAAAATGGAGCGCACTCTTTAACATTATTTGCCGTATTACTCATCGCCTACGCCCTAATACTATTGCCAAAGCGCGGGAAAATATTTCTGCGCACTATGATCTAGGCAATGATTTTTTTAGTCTATTTCTCGACAAAACTATGCTCTATTCCGCAGCAATTTATCCTCATCAAAGCGCCACCTTGGAAGAAGCTTCCCTTAATAAAATGGCGCACATTTGCAAACGTATACAACTCACGGAAAAGGATCATCTACTCGAAATTGGAACTGGCTGGGGCGGTATGGCAATTTTTGCAGCCAAAACCACTGGCTGCAAAGTTACCAGCGTGACTATTTCCAAAGAGCAATTTGCGTTTGCAACTGAATGGGTAATTCGGGAAGGGCTTGAAAACAAAGTCACTATTCTTTTGCAAGATTACCGTTTAATTGAAGGTACCTTTGACAAGCTGATTTCTATAGAAATGATTGAGGCCGTTGGCCATGAATATTATCGAGAATACTTCTCTAAATGCTCCAGACTCCTAAAGCCCCAAGGGTTGATGCTCATACAAGCAATCACTATTCAAGATCAACGTTTTGAATATGCTCGAAAAAATACTGATTTTATTCAGCAATATATTTTTCCCGGCGGTTGCCTTCCCTCCAACGCAGTGGTCGCGCAGCATATTCAAGAAGATACCGATATGCAAATCGTTGGCCTAGAAGATATCACTCAGGATTATGCACACACCCTTGCAGATTGGCGAAAAGCATTTTTTGCGAATCTGGCCACAGTAAAGGCACAAGGTTTTGATGAGGTATTTATTCGTATGTGGGATTTTTACCTTTGCTACTGTGAAGGAGGTTTTGCAGAGCGCGCCATAAGTACCGCGCAATATGTTTTTGCAAAACCCGGTGCACGACAACTACCAAAGGTACAATAGATGTCGAGCTCCAGTAAAATAGCTTACGCTATTGCGTTTCAATTAGGCTGGTTTATTTGCATTATGGCCGGCAACGCACTGGGGCTTGCATACACAATTATTTTTGTTATAGCGCATTTAATCTTTCTAAAAACAACGCTCAATAAAGTCCTGTGGCTTAAAGAGAGCTTATGGCTGCTGATCGTTTTTATTGGCGGTTTTTTGCTAGAGGCTCTGACTTTTTCGGCTGGATTTCTTTATTCGAAAACGCAGCCAATTTTCTTTGACTACCTTATTTTCCCTCCGCTATGGCTACTAAACCTATGGTTGCTATTTGCAATCGCCTTGCGAACATGCCTGTCCTTTGTATTTACTGCACCGAGAATCGCCTATTTTATTTCTGTTGTAGCCATTCCGTTAAACTACTATGCGGGCGCTCAACTCAATGCTGAAGTTGATGTAACCAGCCCCCACATTCTCAGTCTTGCATTAATTAGTTTGCAGTGGATATTTCTGTTATGGTGTTTAGTACAAACTAAGCGTTATTTTTTTGAGGATATTTTTAATGCTCGCTAGCATGCTACTTACCGCAGCCATGTGGCCAGACTCTGTCACCGAGCATTGCGCCCCACTTGACCACACGCTGATGGTTGGCATAGCAACAGCTGTAAACGGTAGTTTTCTGTATTGCGAGCTAGTGGATCAACCAAACCCACAGGAGTTACAAGTAACATATGTAAAGAATAAAAAAATCTTCGCATCAAAAGCACTGAGTTATACGACGGACCCTAAAATGCCTTCAGTTATTCAAAAAGATTTTCGCTTTGGCGAAATTCGTCAAGCTGATGCAGCCGGACAAAAAATCACACTTCATTACCAAGCGAATAGTAACAAAAAGAATACTAGCGCTAGCATAGCCAGAATAGATGTTGACGTTATAGACGCAGGTTTTGATAATTTTGTACGCATCCATTGGGATGAGTTACAGTCTGGCAAAACACTCTCTATTAATTTTGCATCCATGGCACACCTAAAAGCCCTGCCCTTGCGCATCAGTAGTCAACCGATAGAGAAATGCGACAAGAAGACAATCCGAGAAAAATTCACCTATTGCTTCTATGTGGAAATTGATAATGCGTTTTTGCGGATGCTATTGGGCAATATAAAGTTGACTTATGATCAACAGCATAGGCTTGAAGAGTTTAATGGTGTAGTAAATATTTTAAGCGAAAAAGAATCCAATCAGACAGCCAAAATACACTATTACTATCGACAAGATTATGTGAAAAAGTAAAAGCATGTGAAAAGGTCAGCGTCAAAAAAACCAGCAAAAGCTGGTTTTTTATAAAGCTAAAATAGGAATGCAACATACATGTCTATTTAAGTGGCATATTACCTAAAAAATCTTTTTTACCAACATCAACTCCATTGTGACGCAAAATAGAATACGCAGTCGTAATGTGGAAGTAGATATTAGGCAGTGAGTGTTGAATTACAAATTCAGTACCGGTTAAATATTTTCCTTCCCAGCGAGGTTGACTTACATGTCTAACTTCCGCACCCGCAAAGTCTTCTGGCTTGAAACTGGCCAGATAATCCTGAACCGTTTTAATTCGTGCCTGCAGCTCGGCTAAACTGGTCTCAGTATCTGGATGGCTCGGCGCTTCTTTACCGCAAATACGTGCCGCACCAAATTTGGCGGTATCGCAAGCGATTTGAATCTGACGAATCAAGTTAAATTGATCCGGAGCCAAACGAGAGTTTAAAAGTACATCTATATTGAATTTTTTGGCTTCAGCATACTGGGCCGCTTTTTCTAAAATGCGGCTTAGGTTCTCTAGCATTTTGCTGTATTGGGTAACGGTAATATCGTATAACATACAAACTCCACTTTAGATAATTGATTGGACAACTCAAGGATGGGGGATAAAAATTTTATTTCAAGCGCGAAGGACTATATATTTTATTGTGCTGTCGTCATCTCTAAGCAAGTATGCGTAAAAATCTATCAGGTGTTTTTTCCGCCATACGTTAATCAAATTGAGGTCTTGAAAGCAAATTTACTCATAGATATAGGGCACAGATTTTTAGGTGGGTTGTTACTTTTTCTTGGCGCAATTCAATTTGAATCAAAAATCAGAATACATGCACCAAAATTTCCTCGTATATCAGGTTATCTATATATTGGTTTAGCTTATTGTATTTCCTTTACTGCCGCGTATATTGCAATCTTTACTCCATACGGCGGCTTTCCTGAGTCTGTTGGAGTTGTATCCATATCATTTATTTATGCTGCTTGTATTACCTTTTCACTAAAAAATGCCCTAATAAAGAAATACTCTCTTCATAGAGAGTGGATGATTAGAGGCTATGCGATCGCTTCATTTATTTATGTTATACGTATTTTTAGTAATGTTTTTTACCACTTGGGTGCAACTGCATCTGGCCCAGAAATATTTTTAGCATCGAGCAATATTGCCTTCGTCATTAACTACATTATTGCAGAATGGTGGATAACCAGAACTCGAGCATAGCTTTAGCTCGGCGTTAGGCATCTCAAAATAAAACCTAGTCACACACTAAGGATATCTATTAATGTATTCAGAACAGCCTCATTACCTCGTCATTACAACAGGATCTGCCGGTGACCTTTATCCGTTTATGCGCGTTGCGCTTGCATTACAAACGATAGGAAGAAAAGTTACTTTTATCACTAATAGTGTTCACATAGAGAAGGTGCGGGATTCAGGCTTAGATTTTGTTAGTTTCGGCACCGACGAGGAATACCTTCGTGTTATTCAAAACCCAGATCTATGGAATCCTCGGCGTGCAGCCGCTGTGTTATTTGCTGATTGTAAGGATAGGCTTATTGAACTTGATTCAATTATTCGATCTACAGTAACTCATAATCCAACGGTTATTATCGCTCATCCCCTTGTTGTACCTAGTGCAGCTATGGTGCGAGATCGTGGTCTGCCCTGTAAAATTGTCACAATGGTCTTGGCTCCATTTGGTCTGCGAACCTGCTATGACCCACTTCTTATAGGTGAGGTTGCAGTACCTAAATGGGTACCAATGAGTTGGCGTAAAGCGTTCTGGAAGTTTGTTGATAAGATATTGATCGACCCTACAGCACTCGTTCAAACGAACTTGGCTCGAAAGGCACTTGGTTTAGATTTTATCAATTCGTCATATGTGGAACACATTGAGCAGACTCCTGATCTTACAGTGACTCTTTTTCCAACGTGGTTCTGTAATACCATGCCCGACTGGCCTCAGCCGATTATCAATGCCGACTTTCAACTGTTTGACTCTGCACCTAATGAGAATTTTTCACTCGAACTTCAGGAGTTTATTGCTGCAGGAGAAAAACTTTTGGTCTTCACGCCGGGAACGGCAAATTTACACGCGAGTAAATTTTTCTCTTGTGCTTTAGCAGCGATTAAAAATTTAGGTGAGCGTGCCATTTTTTTAACTAAAGACAGATCACAGTTGCCTTCCGAATTACCTGAGTCAGTCTTATGGCAGCCTTATGTGCCACTTGCAAACTTGCTGCCAAGCGTTAAAGCACTTGTGCATCATGGGGGCATTGGAACAACCGCAGAAGCATTTCGGGCAGCCACCCCTCAATTGGTAGTTCCGTTCGCGTGGGATCAATTTGACAATGCGGCGCGCGTTGCAGAACTTGGCGTTGGTGTAGTGCTGCGAGCAAGCCAAATAAACTCACGACGCTTTGAAAATGCGATTCGCCTTTTAATGACATCACAAGAACTACAATTACACTGTAATGAAATCTCTTGTAAGTTAAATAAAAGGCTTGACCTTAGCGAGTGCTGTAAGGAAATTGAGTCTACGCTATTTTCAAATAAATCTACTTTGTGGGGCTAACTATAATTGACTGGCCATTAATAAAGCATCTTCATGACCATTGAGCGTAGGGTAATAATTCTTGCGATTCCCTAGCTCAAAGAAACCTTCCTTCGAATAAAGCTCAATCGCTTTACGATTTGACATACGCACCTCTAAAAACAACATATCGGCGTGACCAATAACGCAACTAATTGCATGTTGTAATAACGTGGAGCCAATACCTTTACGTTGAAACTTTGGTGAAACAGCGATATTTAATAACTCAGCATCGCCGCCACCGTGAGTCACCACCACGTATCCAACAAGTTTCTTATTTGACTCAGCAAGCCAACAACGCTGGCGACCTTTTAAACAATCTTCAAAGCTAGACTGCCGCCATGGATGTGAATGCGCACTGCGCTCTAGCTCCATGACGTTGACCAAATCACTTTCAGTTAGTAAACGCAGCGACAACTCAAATCCATTAACAGTTGTGAGCATTAAAGGGAGCTCAAATTGATTCATTGCTGTACCGAGTGATAATCACGAAGAGCAGAAAACAATTGTTTTTTGGCGGAAGGTTTTTGCAAAAGCTCGTTGAGACTTGGTAAAACCAAGGAATTAACGGTGGACTCAAGTAAAGCGATCTTATTAAAAATACACACCCTATATTCAACCGACTCAGGCAAAAGATAAGTTGCAGCATTGGAGCCCATTAACCATAAATAACGAATGGGACGAATTTCGTGTTGCACGGAAAGCCATGTTTGCAATTCAGTGCGAGCATCAAACTTGCTTCGCTTTGTAAAACTATTTTCAATCATGGGCCAACGCAAAACCTCTTCTTGAGGCTTGATTGCTTGAGTTGAAAAAATAGATCGCAAAATATTATTCAATAGCAATTCTGTCGGTAACGCCAGCTTAGTATTCCGTGAATCAATAATCATCACGCCATCCAACGGGCGCCAAATACTTAGACTAAAGGGTTCAATGGTAACGGGCTTGGTATCTAACTGCGCCAAAATATCTGCTGCGCTAACAGGTGCGGAAGCAGGCCTAACGGCTTTTTTAGCATCCAACATATCACCAATTAAATTATTTGCTGGCGACATGTCTGAATTAATCGTTTTTAAAACAGGTTGCGAATAAGTTGGTGCACTAAGTGGCTCAGGTTTAACCTGAAGCTGTTCAAGTGTAGAAGTCTCAACCGCTGCGACAGGTAACTTACAAAGAACTGAAATGGGTGCAAATGGCAAATGCCAGCGCGGTATGTAAGTATCCACGCCCAAAGCTGATAAATAATGTTGCCTTTGCAATTCATTCATAATAATTAAACACCATCATGCTGAGGATGATGTTTTTCAGCACGCGCAGATAATATGTTCAACGCATGTAAATAGGCTTTTGCTGACGCGGTAATAATATCGGTATCGGCACCAACTCCGTTAACAATATGCCCGTCGTGCTCCAAACGTACGGTCACATCACCTTGTGAATCTGTCCCCTCAGTAATGGCGTTGACTGAATAAAGTTGCAAATGCGCACCACTATTCACCACACTTTCAATCGCTTTAAAAGTTGCATCTACGGGACCAGACCCTGTTGCCTGAGCAGCTACATTCTTTCCGTTCACATTTAGAATTAATTTGGCTGATGGGTTTTGGCCAGTCTTACAAATAATTTCCATCTCGCCTAAATGATAAGTTTCGACAAGAGCATGAGGCTGGGCATCGCTCACCAATGCTTGTAAATCCTCATCAAAAATTTCATGTTTTTTATCAGCGAGATCTTTGAATTTAGTGAACGCAGTATTTAGTGCATCAGGATTTTCAAAAGTGATGCCTAAAGCTTCAAAACGCGCTTTAACAGCAGCGCGCCCTGAATGCTTACCTAAGACTAATTTATTAGTATTCCAACCTACATCTTCAGCGCGCATAATTTCGTAAGTTTCGCGATGTTTTAAAATTCCATCTTGGTGAATACCTGATTCGTGCGCGAAAGCGTTAGCACCTACAATCGCTTTATTCGGCTGCACAGGGAACCCCGTAATACTCGAAACCAAGCGCGAAGTTGGAACTATGTGACTAATATCGATATTAGTTTCAACAGGCATTAAATCTTTGCGGGTCTTTATTGCCATCACAATTTCTTCAAGCGCCGCATTACCAGCACGCTCGCCTAAGCCGTTAATAGTGCATTCAACTTGACGCGCACCATGCATAACCGCAGACAAAGAGTTTGCTACTGCCAAACCTAAATCGTTATGGCAGTGAGTAGAGAAAATCGCTTTATCAGAATTTGGAACATTTTCAATTAAACGACGAAATAACATACCGTATTCGCTGGGCTCACCATATCCAACGGTATCCGGCAAATTAATAGTGCGCGCACCTGCATCAATTACCGACTCAATAATTCGACACATAAACTCAAATTCAGAGCGGCTTGCGTCTTCTAATGAGAACTCTACGTCATCAGTGAACTGACGAGCCAACTTAATAGCAGCAACAGCTTGCTCAAGAACTTTTGGCGGTTCCATCTGCAATTTGTATTTCATATGAATGGGAGATGTTGCGATGAAGGTATGAATACGACCCGAATTAGCAGGTTTGATAGCTTCACCGGCTCGCTCAATATCACCTCTGACTGCTCGTGCAAGACTGCAAATAGTTGAATCTTTAATAGCTTCCGCAACAGCACGAACCGATTCAAAATCCCCCTGACTTGCTATTGCAAAGCCAGCTTCAATAACATCAACGCGCATCTTTTCCAACATTTTTGCAATGCGTACTTTTTCGTCGCGAGTCATAGACGCGCCTGGACTTTGTTCACCATCGCGCAATGTGGTATCGAATATTACTAATTTGTCTTTTGCTGTCATGATTATGATCCAACTTAAAAATATGGATCAATTATAAAACAAAGCATTAGCAAGCAGAAAATTAAAGGCAGGAAATACGGAAAATAACTGATGCGATTATTGATGCGCGGAAAGGAAGTAAACCAGTGGAGCCGGAATTCAAAAGCTGAAAATAAAAAAAGGGAGCTGCATCCTGCCAGCTCCCTGAGCGTCCTGCGAGGGTCAAGGATCATCCTGATCCTATCGGCATCACTGCCTTATCCTTTCAGTTTCCTTTTGTAGTATTTCTTCCTGAAACACCTGTGTCCTGTAACCACAACTCCTGTCGTGGTTTACG
>SYDJ01000239.1 GCA_005801205.1 Gammaproteobacteria bacterium | reverse complement strand
TGATGCGCCAAGCCGGTCGCTATCTACCTGAGTATCGCGCCAGCCGCGAACGCGCGGGCGATTTTATGGGTTTGTGCACTAACCCAGATATGGCTTGCGAGGTGACTTTGCAACCGCTAGATCGCTATCCTGGTCTGGATGCCGCCATTCTGTTCTCTGATATTCTCACCATCCCCGATGCTATGGGTTTAGGTCTATATTTTGAAACTGGCGAAGGCCCCAAATTCCGCAAGCCAGTACGTACGGAAGCGGATATCAACGCACTATCTGTCATAAAACCTGAGCAGGATTTGCCCTATGTAGTGAATGCTGTAAAAACCATTCGCCGCGAATTGAATGGCCGTGTGCCACTGATTGGCTTCTCTGGCAACCCTTGGACGCTTGCGACTTATATGATCGAAGGTGGTTCTAGCCGCGATTTTCGTCGTGCCAAAGAAATGCTCTACAACCAACCACAATTGATGCACCAGTTGTTGAGTGTATTGGCGGATTCGGTGATTGTTTATCTCAATGCGCAGATTCAGGCTGGCGCACAAGCAGTGCAAATTTTTGATACATGGGGTGGCGCATTATCGCACGCGGCTTATCAAGAGTTTTCACTGAATTACATGCAGAAAATCGTTAATGGTTTAATCCATGAGAGCGAAGGCCGCCAAGTGCCGGTAATTCTGTTCACCAAAGGCGGTGGTCAATGGTTGGAGTCTATGGCGGCTACGGGTGCAACGGCGCTAGGCTTGGATTGGACTACAGATATGAAAGTAGCGCGAGCGCGAGTTGGCGAGAAAGTCGCGCTGCAAGGCAATATGGACCCGACAATTTTATATGCGTCACCTGAGCGTATTCGTACAGAAGTAGGCAGTATTTTAGCCGCGTATGGTAAGGGCTCTGGTCATGTATTTAACCTTGGTCATGGCATTACTCCAGAAGTAGATCCAGCCCATGCAGGTGCGTTTATCAATGCGGTGCACGATTTATCAGGCCAGTATCACGGCTAACGTAGCCGTTCAGGCATTGATAGTCTCCCTTGATAGCTTTTTCAACAGGACGGCTCTGGTTTGTTCGGCTATTCTTCATTACACTCATATTCAGAGTATTTGAATATAGCTGCTCTTGGTAAGACGGAATTGATTTTAAAACTTAAAGGCGGGGCCTAGCGTGGGTATCAAGCAGGTAAAGGTTGATGTAAACGAACTAAGTCTAGGCATGTATGTGTCTGGCTTGGATCGCCCGTGGTCGCAGACACCTTTTCCGCTACAAGGCTTTTATCTGCGTGATTTACAAGAAGTGAATCAGCTTAAAAGCTTGTGTAATTATGTTTATATTGATGTTGAACGCGGCCGAGGCCCGATTGCGGCGAATTTAAAGAAGTTAGATGCCAAGCTTAGTAAGCCCAAAGCGCAAGGTCGTGAGCGCGATAATGCCGTACTTAATGAGCCAATAGCGCCACTCAAGATTCAGCGCAATCTTTACCGTGAAATCCAGCCACTCCAAAAAGAAGTCAAAAAAGCCAAGCAATTGCACCAAAAAGTTTACGGTGCGGTCGTTGAGGTCATAGAGATGCTTGAAAACAAGCAGCTCGAAAACATTTCCCTCGGTGAAACCAAAAAAGTTGCCAGCGAAATGGTGGATAGCGTGTTGCGCAATCCCGACGCGTTTACATGGTTATCGCGCGTACAAGAAAAAGATGAATATACCTACAGCCATGCGGTGCGTTCATCCGTCTGGGCGATTTTATTTGGCCGTCATATAGGCCTGCCCAAGCGTGATCTTGATGTGCTTGCCTTAGGTGTGTTGCTAAAAGATGTCGGAAAGGTAATGCTGGATCAAGGGATATTGATTAAAGCTGAGCGCAATTCAGAAGAAGAAAAAATCTATGAAACATTTGTAGAGCTCGGCTGCGAGATTTTGCGTAAAACCCATGGTGTTGAGCCGCGTGTGATTAGCGTAGTCAAAACCCATTGCGAACGCTTAAATGGCAGTGGTTATCCGCAACATCTTGTAGGGGATAAAATTCCTCTGTTAGGTAAAATTGCAGGTATAGTGACTTTTTACGATCACGTAACCAACCCGCGCGGTTCGCGGCATCCTATAGCACCTTCAAAAGCAGTTGCTCGCCTTTATGAGCTGCGCAATATTCAGTTCCAAGAAGAGCTGGTGGTTGAGTTTATTCGTGCTATCGGCTTGTACCCTACTGGTACTTTAGTAGAGTTAAGTACGGGTGAAGTTGCGGTAGTGGTTGAGCAAAACTTTGAACGCCGGTTGAAACCTAAAGTTATAGTGGTGCTGGATTCTCTTAAGCAAGAGTTGTCCGAAACTGTACTTTTAGATTTATCGGAAGATGATAAACGCAAGCAAGCGTTGTTAGATTCGGGTAAGAAAACTCGCTACGAAATCGAGAAAATTGAAATTGCCCGCGATCTAGAGCCAGGTAGTTACGATGTCGATATTTCGACTATTCGCGATCAATACCTATTAAAAACTGAAAAAACAGGTCTATTGGGTTTGCTAAATCGTCTTAAAGGTTAATGTAGAGAGTGGCTTTTTCTAAGCCGCCATCAGCTGTGCTGATGGCGGCTTTTTTATGCGTTGATCTGCGTTGGTTTGTGTAAAGTTATTAAAATAAACTCGTTTTCTG
Organism: Gammaproteobacteria bacterium; assembly: GCA_005801205.1. GTDB lineage: Bacteria > Pseudomonadota > Gammaproteobacteria > Pseudomonadales > Cellvibrionaceae > Cellvibrio. Next base: position 4,754 of record SYDJ01000239.1, on the reverse strand, counting down.
GTGCAGTTGAGTAGCAGACTGCGGTTAGCTATAGGGTTTTTAAGTATGTTGGATATTAGGGTTAATTCATGGTTTTTTTTTCGCGGCTGTTGTGTTGTGTGGTGTTGAGTTGTGCCTTGACTGTGCAGGCATCGGCCAGCTCTTTTGAATCACAACAAAGCAATACCACTATTTTTGATGGCGTCAAAGGTGAGTTAGGCGAGTTATCGATTGATCCTAACCAAGTGATGCACATTTGGAAAAGCCGTGAATCTGGACAATCAACGGGTATTGGTTTTGCGTTTCGTAAAATCTATGGCGATTTTATTCTGACGGTACAATTAAAAAATCAAAAAAATGCCGATCAATCTTTTTATGGTTTGCAGATTGATGCCGTTGACTCGACCTTATCCTTCAAAACAAAACTTGATCAGCAATCCAATCTTATAATTGAGTTGCTACAGGGGGCAAAAAGCACCCTTCTTGGTAGAGAGGGGCAGATAAAGAACCCTGATGTTTTTCAGGTTGAACAGGTTGGTGCAGAGTTAATTTTTTCAGCTGCCAATTATGGTAAGCCTCTCAAATTAATTGTGCGTTACACCTTGCCTAAGGTACAGAACCTGAATGTTGGCGTGTACCGAGAGTTTGCGGCGGGCGATAAAAATCTGCTTGAAATGCGCAATTTGCGTTGGGTGATTCCGGCGTGGAAAGGCTTCGTTCCCTACCATCACTACTTGGGGAGTCGTTTAGAGGTTTTGGATGTAGTAACTGGCGAGCGCAAAGTTATTTATGAAACGGCGGCCGCTATTGAAGCACCTAACTGGACCTCCGATGGCGATACCATTATTTATAACTCATCTGGCCGAGTGTATAAGCTGTATTTGCCAACTAAAAAAGTTTCTTTGTTCAACACTGGCTTTGAGGTTAAGAACAATAACGATCACATAGTCTCTTACAAGAGCAAAGTGCTTGGTATTACTCATATGGAAAAGGCTATAAATGACAATTGGTATGTGTACAAGTTACCAATAAATGGCGGTGAACCCGTACAGCTTACCTTCAAAGCTCCGTCCTATTTACATGGTTGGTCACCGGATGGCCGCTATATTCTTTACACCTCAAGGCGCAACAATCAATTTGAAATATATCGCGGCAATAGTGATGGTTCTGGCGAAGAGTTGCAGCTTACTAACAACGAGAGTATGGATGACGGTTCGGAATATACGCCTGATGGAAAATATATTTATTTTAACTCAAGTCGCAGTGGGGCTATGCGTTTGTGGCGTATGGATGCTGATGGCAAAAACCCCAAGCAGGTCACTTTCGATAATTTCAATGATTGGTTCCCGCATATATCGCCAGATGGCAAACACATTTTGTTTTTATCCTATCTGCCCGATATAGAGCCAGACTTGCACCCCTATTACAAGCCGGTTTATTTACGCATGCTACCTATCGCAGGTGGGGAGCCTAAGGTAGTTGCTTACCTTTATGGAGGGCAAGGCACCATCAACGTACCTTCTTGGTCGCCCGATGGCCGTTATGTGGCCTTTGTGAGTAATAGCCAGCTCGGTAGCGATAAACATTAACAAATAAGTATTAAACGCGCGGTAGGTTCATTCACGTAGCGTCTAATACTCATTTGATTGATAAGCTACTGTTTGGTCGCGAGCTTAACGCCTACGCGTGTTGTAGCACCTGCTGTAAATTGTGTTTCCCAGTTTATTTTATTTTTTGCGAACAAAATGATGGCGGTTGAACCCAGTTTAAATCGGCCCATTTCAGCGCCTTTTTCCAGCACAATATTTTGATAAGGGTAGAGCGAGGTTTGTGTTTCGCGGCTACCCATAGGCGCAAGTTGGCCATCCCAAACGGTTTCAATTCCCGCCACAATCATCGCGCCTACTAAGACAACGGCCATTGGGCCAATATCGGTATCAAAAATCGCAGCAACGCGTTCGTTGCGTGAAAATAAGCGCGGAACGTTCTCTGCAGTTACGGTATTCACTGAAAATAAATCACCGGGAATGGCTATCATGGTGCGCAATTTTCCGCCGTAGGGCATGTGTACGCGGTGATAATCTTTGGGCGATAAGTACACGGTTGCGAAATCGCCATCGATAAACTCTTGTGCGAGCGCCGCATCGCCACCGATTAATTCTTCTACAGAATAATCTTGGCCTTTCGCTTGAAAAATACGCCCATTAAGGATTTTTCCGCATTGACTAATGGCACCATCGGCAGGGCAGACAATAGCCGTGGGTTCACCGCAAATAGGGCGAATTCCGGCTTTGAGTGCACGAGTAAAAAAATCATTAAAGGAGTCGTAAGCGCGTGGGTTTTCTTCTGCAGCAAGTGACATATCCACTTGGTAACGTTTAATAAACCACTTAATAAACGTGTTCTTCACAAGGCTGTTATTACAGCTGGCAACACGCCCTATAACGCGCGAGAGCGCGTGTTGCGGAACGAGGTGTTGTAACTTGATAAATAATTTGTCATTCATAGAGGTTGTGCCTATGTATCTGTGCCTATCCAAGAGAAGCTTTGCCTATCTAAAAGCTATTATTCGGGGTGCCGTGTAGAATGCGGCATGGTATCAAAAAGCGCCTAGCAGTGCTCTTTATATAACCCTCACACACTCCTCCTTTTCTTGCTGGCGATTCATATACGTGATTACAGATTTATCGTTTTATTTTCTCGCCGTACCTGTGGTGATTTTGGTCGGTATGTCCAAGGGTGGCTTTGGCGGCGGCTTAGGTACGCTCGCAGTACCTTTTCTATCACTGCTTATTGATCCGCGCCTCGCTGCTGCGATTTTGCTGCCAATTTTATGCGGTATGGATGCTGTCAGTCTGTGGAGTTTTCGCGGTACGTGGGACAAGTTAAACTTAAAAATATTAATCCCCGGTGCGATTCTAGGAACCATTGCTGGTGCGCTTACATTCAATATGACCAACGCCGATATGGTGCGTTTAATTGTAGGGCTCCTCTCTATTTATTTTGTCTGCCACTACCTGTGGGGCAAGCACTTTTTGGAATCGCTACAGCAGCAGAAAGCTAGCCCTGTGCGTGGTAGCTTTTGGGGTGCAGTAGCTGGGTATGTGAGTTATATCGCTCATGCGGGTGGGCCGCCAGTTGCCATTTATCTGCTGCCGCAGCATTTTCCCAAAACCACCTTGGTAGGCACAACGATTCTGTTCTTCTCGATTATCAACTTTATCAAGCTCATTCCCTACGCATGGCTTGGGCAGATTAACGCCGAGTCGTTCTTAACCTCTTTGGTTCTATTGCCGCTTGCTCCATTGGGGGTGCAGCTAGGCATCTATTTGCACAATCGCGTCTCAGATCAGGTTTTCTACAGGGTAAGTTACGGCTTTTTGCTGCTGGCAGGTATAAAACTGACGTATGAAGGAGCTGCGGCGCTTTTATAAAGGGCGGGTAGTAGTAAAGATGCCAGTTGGTAATAACTTGTGTAGATTGCATTTAATGTCTATAACTCAAGCTATTAAAACGCAGTCTTGTGAGCCGTTTGGTTGAAATAGGCTTCGGCAACCGAGTAGAATCGGTCTAACACACAAATTATTCTAAAAATTCCCTCAAAAGGATAACCAAATGAAGAAAGTCCTCGTTGCGGCTCTTGCGTTATCGGCTGTATCAGCCTTTGCTGACACCCAATCAAACAGTGGTTTTTACGTTGGCGGTGGTATTTCAAACACCAATAATGATTGGAACTCTGTGACCTTTAAGCCAGTTGAGCTGTTTGGCGGTTATAAGTTGAACCCTTTTGTTGGCGGTGAAATTCGCGTGGGTGGTTCGGGCGGGACTGATAAAATCAGTAACTTTGAATCGGTTTACTATCGCACAGAGAGTGCTAACTCTGTGGGTAAAACCTATTTGTTGGTGGGCTACACGCACCTTGATTTAGAAACTACCGGCGGTAATTTTAACTTTAACGGCTTTTCTTATGGCGCGGGCGTTGGTTTTATCATTAATGATCAGTTCAATTTGAATTTAGAATACAAAGTTCTTGCCGATGGCAAAGGGACTTACTACAAAGATAAATTCACTTCATTCGACGATAAAAAAATGATGTTGAATTCAGTCAGCGCCACTGTCGATTACCGCTTCTAATTTGCGTTACATCTGGAACAGCTCGCTCTGTTCCAGATCCTTCCTTGGGTTACCCTTTTTAACAATTCTTTCCAGTTGTACCAAATCTCCCACCGCAATAACGCCAGTCTCAATAATTATCGCCGTAATCCCGCCATGCCCGCGCACTGCGTTGTAACCGCCTGCACCAAAGGTTGTTTCCATTGCGGAGCAAGGGTGACACAAGCCGGTATATTCCAGTAGCGCACCGCCTACCCGGAACTGCTTATCTTTAAGAGCGATAAGGTTAATGCCCGTCACTACTAAATTGCGACGAAGCAAAGCGGGTGCAACATTATCTCGACCCAGTAAAGATGCAATTGCGGTTAAATGTTCCCCCTGAATTAGCGTTACTTGGCGCTTACCATGTTTACTGCTGTAACGATCACCTACCAAACCTCTGCCCGCAATCGCTTCCACCGAATTTAACTCGATCATGGGCGCTTTACGTTCTGGTCGAATGCCAATCCATTGCAACTTGCCAACCTGAGGAAGGGTATCGAATAAATTTTGTAACGAATCGCTCACTGTAGGTTTCCTTGGGTAAAAATAGGTACAGGAGACTTTTACATGAATTGCCGATAAAGAAAAGCCCGGCGAGTCAGAAATCAATTGGGCTTTTT
>SYDJ01000238.1 GCA_005801205.1 Gammaproteobacteria bacterium | reverse complement strand
TTGCAAGCTCTACCCCGCTGGCGCGACTACCAACTCAGCTTCTGGCGTAACCGATCTAACCAAGATTTACCCTGTACTAGAAGCCATGCAAAAGGCCAATATGCCTTTTTTGCTGCACGGTGAAGTAACTGATTCGGCTATTGATATTTTCGACCGCGAAAAAGTGTTCCTTGACCGCACTTTTGGCAAGCTGGTTAACACCTTTCCTGAATTGAAAATGGTGTTGGAACACATCACCACGTCAGATTCAGCCGAGTTTGTGGCGGCAGCACCCGCCAATGTAGCGGCGACTATCACCGCACATCACCTACTCTATAATCGCAATCACATGCTGGCTGGCGGCATTCGCCCACACTATTACTGCTTACCGATTTTAAAGCGCAACACCCATCAAGAAGCTTTGATTAAAGCAGCCATCAGCGGCAACCCAAAATTCTTCCTAGGCACTGATTCTGCCCCACACGCCAAAGACAAAAAAGAAGCCGCTTGCGGTTGCGCTGGAAGCTACACCGCCTACGCCGCCATTGAACTCTACGCCGAAGCTTTTGAAGATGCAGGTGCGCTGGATAAGCTAGAAGGTTTCGCCAGTCATTTCGGCCCAGACTTTTACCAGTTACCGCGCAATACCGACAAGATCACTTTGGTAAAACGCGAATGGCAAGCCCCAGAAACCTTGGTCTTTGCTGACACAACACTAGTACCGCTACGAGCAGGTGAAAACCTACGCTGGCAATTGCAAACCGCATAAACCATTTATACCGACATTAAGGCAACCCAGTGAATCCACCTGAGAATCAAAAAGACCCATCATCGCCCTTGGCGCAGCGCTTTCGCGGTTTTTTGCCCGTGATTATCGATGTTGAAACCGGTGGTTTTAATTCAGAAACCGATGCGCTCTTAGAAATCGCAGCAGTCACTGTACGCTTAGATGAAGATGGTTTTATGCATCGCCATGAAACCTTTTCATTTCATATTGAGCCTTTTGAAGGTGCCAATATTGAAAAAGCCGCATTAGATTTCACCGGCATAGATCTCGACAGCCCAGACCGTATGGCCGAGCCAGAATTAATGGCGTTAACGGATATGATGCAAGCGGTGCGTCGCTCAGTAAAAGAAAATGGCTGCACCCGCGCTGTAGTGGTTGGGCACAACGCACACTTCGATTTAAATTTTTTGAATGCCGCGATTGAGCGCTGCGATATTAAACGCAGCCCGTTTCACCCCTTCAGCGTATTTGATACCGCCACCCTCGCCGGCCTCGCCTTTGGCCAAACTGTTCTCGCTAAAGCCTGCCGCTGCGCCGGTTTAGAGTTCAGCAATAGCGCAGCCCACTCCGCCGCTTACGACGCCGAAAAAACAGCTGATCTATTTTGTTTAATTGTGAACAAATGGAAAGAGTTTGGTGGCTGGCCGATTGCTCTTTCTGAAGAAGAGGATGAAGAGGCGGAGTAATTAATGTAGGTTGGGCAGCGATGCCCAACATGACCATGTCGCAAACCAAAACTAAAAAAAAATACTGTAATTGACGTTCAACATGTTGGGCATGACTACCCAACCTACGCATCACTTAATTTTTATTTCCGGCAACACTGGCATTTTCAAAACTTGTTTTTCGCTAGGCGCAATCACTTCCGCAACACCCTTCGCAATTAATTTTCCATCCTGATTGTGCGCTTCACAATCCAAAGTAATAATTTTCACGCGCTCTTTAATCTCGCTAACGGTGAGAATCACTGTCACTGTATCTCCAATTTTAACGGGGTGCTTAAAGCTTAAACTTTGGCTGCGATACACAGAACCAGGCCCAGGTAATTGCGTAGCTATCGCTGCAGAAATTAATGCGCCGGTCCACATTCCATGAGCGATTGGTTCACCAAAGGGTGTTGTTACGGCATAAGCTTTATCAAGGTGCACGGGGTTTACATCCCCCGAACATGCCGCAAATAAAATCACATCTTTTTCGGTTAGGGTTTTACTGTAGGTTTTGGAAAGGCCAACAGATAATTCTGCGAAAACGAAATTCTCTAAGTGAGTCATATACTGCCTTTGGCGTTAGTAAACATATGCGCAGTATACCGAAAACAACAAAGCCTAGCATAGGCTCGGCTTTGAGATAGGCAATTATCTGACTTTACTTTTTAGACCACACCGACATTTCTTCGCTGAGTTTTTTCAACCAATATTCAAACGCTAAATGAATACGCATATTAGCTTGCACACGATCATTTTTCTCCCAAAGAGATCCGAGCTCCTGCTCATCACTCGCCAAGGCCAACAATTGATTACTGGTTGAATCATAGAGTTCAAATACCGCCGTCATGCGGCCAAAACCTTGGGTATAAACATCCACCCTATTGGGGCGGCCTTTAAAATCATCTTTAGAGCCAAGCGGTGCAATTTCGACTATTTTCATTTTTAAAACTAAGGTGTTGCGCGCCGGAGTATTCGCTGCTGCCAGCTCACCCCTATTAAATAAATATTCCTCTGCTGCTTCGCGATACTTTTGTTGGTAAAAAGCTTTATCACTATCGTTCAATTCCCAAGGCGTATCATGAACATTCGACGCTGAAGATCGTATTACTTTAACAATCGACAAATCCAAATCATTGAGAATAACTTTTTTATACTGCCCTATATTTGCCGTAGGCAAGGCATAAGACACATCTAAGTTGGAATTTTTTACGTCCACTAAGCCTGCCTGTTTTGCTTGCGTATCGGCCGCTTTTTCGTGCGGCTGCAAGGTACTGCATGCACTTAAGCTCAATACTACAAAAGCAATAAGAAGTTGATGCTTCATGATAATATCCTCAATCAATATAATTTTTATTTATCGGGCCACACCTATTGGAGCACAATAGCAGCAATAGGCTGTACTTAATAAGATGTAACTTGTTAAAGATTGTTCCCTTCAGTCATACAACCCAAGCAGATTTTTTCTAGCCGTCTTAATCCTTAGCTAGCACTACTTGATCTAAGCCTGAAATCTCTAGAAGGAATTAGCTATAGAAAACCACACAAAAAAGGTAATTGTGTAAAGATCTTGTGTTTTGCAAATGCTAGCTATACTCAACTTACCTAGGCAATTTTTGCTGATGGTGCACACTCCGTGAAATGGTAGAAACAACTACCGCAGTATTGGATTGTTTGTTTCAACAATACCATTTCTTTAGCAGGTCAATCTCTCAAAGATGGTAGCGAAAATATGTCATATCATGTTCAGCAAAATACACAGCAAAGATCCATCGGTATATTTATTGTCATTGCATTTCATGTCTTATTGATTTGGGCGCTCGCCAACGGTCTTGGCAAGACTATCGTCACTTTCATGGTTCCTGATCCAATTCAACTCACCCCTGTAGAGAAACAGATTGTTCCACCGCCCATTGTAGAACCACAAGAACCCATCATTGATAACCGAACCAAAATTATTATTGATCCCAATATTTCTACGGAAATAACCTTTGACGATGCGCACCCGCCAACTGTTATTGGTAAAGGCACCGACGAATCACTCATAGCCACACCAAGCCTTTCGAAACCTAAACTTCTAAAAGCCAGCAAACCAGACTATCCCTCTGCAGCTGCACGCTTAGGTGAAGAAGGGGCAACTAGTTTAAAGCTTTTAATCAGTACCGATGGTCGTGTTGCAGACGCTCAATTGCTTACCTCTAGCGGCTCAAGCCGTTTAGATGAAGCTGCAATTAAGCACGCAAAACGCAACTGGGTATTTAGCCCTTGCACAGAAGGAAGTAAAGCTGTCGCCTGCTGGCACCAAACCAAATTAGTGTGGCAATTGAAAGATGCTGGACATTAAGTGATTTAAGTTAAGCGCTTTAAAAAGTGACATATAGAGACCTTTGCGCGCGATCAGCTTTTAAACTTCATTTCTACGCTACATCGTGAAATGTAAAATTTATTTAGCCAAATTTTCACAAAAAATAGCTACAAAATACGTTTATGGCGAGAGATCTCTCGCCATTTTTTCAATAGACGCAAGACTCCTGCATTTGCTCGATTTCACACTGCAACAACATGCCTCGCTTAATGTTATGTGCAATACAAATAATCTCCACGTCCATTTTAATCGCTTGATTCGCGGCATAGTCTTACGCACAGGAACTCTCATGGATTTATGGCCCCACTTACTCTGGCTAGCAAGTTTCACGGTGATAGGCTTGCTTGTAGCGGCAAAACGGTTTAAAAAGCGGTTAGATTAATCATAGGCATAACAAAGGAACTCATCATGAAAGCAGATAATATTTTACAAACGATTGGCAACACGCCCCATGTACGCATCAATAATTTATTCCGCAGCGATATTGAAGTCTGGATGAAGATTGAGCGCTTCAATCCGGGTAGCAGCATTAAAGACCGTATTGCGCTCGCGATGATTGAAGATGCTGAAGCCAAAGGCCTAATCAATCACGATACCGTGATTATTGAACCAACATCTGGCAATACAGGGATTGGGCTGGCGCTGGTGTGTGCCGTTAAACGTTATCGCTTAATGTTAACTATGCCTGAATCCATGTCAATTGAACGCCGCAAAGCCATGAAAGCCTATGGCGCTGAATTGGTTTTAACGCCTAAAGAATTAGGGATGGGCGGCGCTATTGCCAAAGCAACCGAATTGGCTGCTGAACACGCTCATTCGTGGATACCACAACAATTTAACAACCCCGCAAACGTTGAAGCTCACCGCAATACTACTGCACAAGAAATTCTGACTGACTTCCCAGAAGGAATTGATTATTTGATCACTGGAGTGGGTACTGGTGGTCATATTACGGGTTGCAGTGAAGTGCTGAAGCGCCAATTTCCACACATGAAAACCCTTGCAGTAGAGCCTGCAAAATCGCCTGTTATCAGCGGTGGCGAAAAAGGCCCGCACAGACTGCAGGGGATCGGTGCCGGTTTTATCCCGCAGGTACTTAATAAAGCCACGCTCGACGAAACTATTTTAGTAAGCGAAGAAGATTCTTTTGAAATGGCACGCCAATGCGCATTAAAAGAAGGAATCTTTGTGGGGATTTCTTCTGGCGCTACACTCGCCGCCCTCGCACAAAAACAAGCCGAAATACCCGCAGGCAGTCGTGTCATTATTTTTAGTTACGATACGGGCGAAAGATACTTATCGATTGAGGATTTGTTTTAACGCTTTTTAAAATTGTCCATCTTGTGCGATGCGTTATTTTCTCACGACATTCATTTCTAAGTGATCGTTTGTTTGGTTCGTGCAAAGGTCTCTATATCCCGTCTACCTCTCCACATAAAAACTCGTCTCTCCCTCAGGGCGAGTTTTAAAACGCCTGTGTACCCATAAGTATTGATCGGGTTGCTTGGCGATGGCGGTTTCTATGATGTGGTTAATGCGGGTTGCATCGGCAACATCGTCGCCCGTGGGGTAATTTTCTAGCGCGGGATCTATCACTATGTGGTACTGATTATTCTCATCGCGATAATGCGCAAAGGGAATGACGACCGCTTTACCCAATTGCGCGATACGCGCGGTGCCCACCACAGTTGCCGATTGCACACCAAAGAAGGGCGCGAAGACGCTGTATTTGGCTCCAAAATCTTGATCTGGCGCGTACCACACCACATTGCCTTGACGCAGGTTTTTAATCAACTGGCGAGTGTCTGAGCGCACTATGGCATTACCCGCAAAACCTTCGCGAGCCTTAATTAACTTGTAAGCCAAAAGTGGGTTGGGGTCTTTGCGGTAGAGCATGTCGTATTTAACATGGAAAGCGAGAATGCGCGCGGCGGCGTCCAGGGTGGTGAAATGGCAACCCACTAAGAGCACCCCCTGCCCTTTGGCTTGCGCGGCTTCAATATGTTCTAAACCGGTAATGGTGTAGCGCTGTTTAAGTTGGCGCTCTGGCCCCCAGAGGGCGACAGACGACTCAACCACGCTTTTACCCGTTGAATGCATAATCTTGCGCACCAATTTGTACTGCTCATCAGCAGATAAATGCGGGAAGCATTTGGCGATATTCACTTGGGTAATGTGCCGACGCGAGCCCGCCAAGTAGAAAAACAGATCGCCCAGCAAGCGCCCAAACACAAGACTAATACTCATAGGCAAATAGCCAAGCAAATGAAAGAAGCCTAAACCCAGCCAGGTTGGCCAGTAGCGCGGGCCGTAAAAGGATGGGTGAAATTCGGGCGGGCTATGTTTATCCACTAAATATCCTAGGGTGGTGACGATGGAGGGAGGCGTAAGCGCGGGGATTATATCAGCCGATGAAGACTCAGGACAAAGCGCTTAATCAGATTGCGCGCAAAGCAAAATTGAGGATCATCTGTTAATCTGCCCGCTCACTCCTGCCCCAATCATACCTGCATAGGCTGCACTGGCGTAAACAACCCATGAATAATATTCAACAACTCTCTCATAATATCGACCAAAAGCTAGCTCAGCTTGAGCTACAACTGGCACGCCTAAAGCAACAAGACCGTTCAGAGCAAATTCTGAAAGATATAGCCGTACTCGAAGATATTAAAAAGAAACTACAGAAATCCCGCAATATTATGTGGCAAGCTCACGAGCTGCAGCGCGGCAACGATCAACAGCGCCTGCGCGAGAAGCGCCTGTTCGGTATTACGCTCTGCATCGTCAGCGCCCTTGGCTTGCTTGGAATACTGTTTATCGCACTTTCTCAATAAACCACCTCAAGATAAAACAAAGATTGCAAAAAGCGACAAATTGTCGCATAACTCTATAGTAAAAATTAATCACTTAATTAATTGAGTCATCAAACAAGCAGGCAAACAAATGGCTACCAGTGTACGTCTCGACGATGAATTCGTCGGTGCAGCTCAGGTTTATGCAGAAGCGACGAAACGATCAACTCCAAAGCAAATTGAGCATTGGGCTGAAATTGGACGTATAGCGGAAGACAATCCTGACCCATCCTACGATTTCATCAAAAATGCGTTGCTCGCTTCTGTAGAAGTTAACTCAGGAAAAGTGATCCCATATGTCAGAAGAAACAAACGCAAAGATTGAGGTTTATCAGTCTGGAGTGTTCAAAAAGGGTTTTGACAAACTCAGCGTTGATCAATTAGCGGACTTGATTTTAAAACTTCACCGACTGCCTGAACTGCGCAGGAAGGAGATTCTGAGGGAATGTGCAGATACTAACCTTCTGACGAGTAGCTGACATTTTGTTATCTTTGCTAGGGCGCGCTTAAATTGAGTTGCGCCCCATTTCATTTTGGATTGCACTAGAATCCAATTAATAATAATTATCGGGAGACTTATCTATGTCAGCTCAAGGTCAAACGTTTCCACTCATGTTCGGTATTAAAAATATGGCGTTGCTAATGTTAGTGGCGCTTTGTGGCTCCAGTGTTGTAGCCGCAGAAAAACCATCAAGCACTGCCGCCGTTACACAAGTTAAATTATGGAACGGCAACAAAACCCAATCGCGTCAGCAATATGAGCGCGAGGTGTTGGAGGCCGCGCTCAAGGTAACTACTGCAACCCACGGCAAGTATCAATTGCAGGAGGATTTAACCGATTATCCTCTTTCAGCTGATGAGGCCAGCGTATTTCGCAGTAAAGGTTTCGATATTTTTGGCACAGTGGCAGGCAACACTAAATTAGCCAATGAAAAGAAAACGTTGATTCCGCTACCATTGATGAAAGGCTTGTTGGGTTATCGCATTTTAATTATTCGCGCTACCGATAAAGAAAAATTTGCCGCGATTACATCCGCACAACAATTACAGCAACTGCGCTTGGGAATTCCCAGCACTTGGGCCGATGCGGAATTGTTTCGCCAGAATGGTTACAAGGTAGAAGAAAAGGGTAGTTTCGATGATCTTTTCTCACGCCTAGAGAAAAATGAATTTGATTATGTTTCGTTCGGCGCAAATGAAGTTGCCGGTGTATTTGCGCAGCGCGCAGCGCAGTCGGGCAAGCTAGTCGTTGATTCATCGCTACTCGTTTATTATCCATTTCCACTGGTGTTTTATGTGAGTCCTAACAATCACGCGCTCGCGACGCGAGTAACGCAGGGCCTGCAAACGATTACCGGCAACGGCGAATTGGATAGTATTTTTAATCGCTATTTTGGTGCCGAATTGAAAACTCTTAATATATCGGGCAGAACCAAAATTACGCTTAAAAATCCGATTCTGCCTGCTGAGATGGCTGACTTTACCCCCTCGCTTTAAGCTCTTGCTGGCGGTAATTGTCACCGCTTTTCCATGACATTGGCTGCTGTTGCAGCCAATGTCTTTCTTTTACGTTTGTCCGAATAATCAATGTGCAATACATCAACCTATAAAAGCTCATCGCAAAAAACAAAGGCCGATTCTCTCGAATCGGCCTTTGTTAAATGTAGATAACCGCTAGATTAAGCAACAGCAGCATCAATCAACGGCTTCAACTCACCCTTTTCATGCATCTCAGTCACTATATCGCACCCGCCAATCAACTCGCCTTTTACCCACAACTGCGGGAAAGTTGGCCAGTTT
>SYDJ01000237.1 GCA_005801205.1 Gammaproteobacteria bacterium | reverse complement strand
GACCCATATGCCTAACAAAAGGCTTAACTAGGTAGACCTAATTAAGAGGCGCGTATAATAATGTTTTACTCTGAAAAGACAAGCCTTTTTTACACCCAAAGCCATAAATGCAAAGGAAAAAATCAGGATTGATTATTTAAAATACAACCTCTTGGGCTTATGACTGGAATAATAAGATGCGCGCACAAGCGCGCAATTAGGTAAGAACAATGGTTATTTTGCAGCAAAGGCCACAGGCCATACCGTGCCTTGCCATACACCCCATCCCGAACAAAACCGCAAAGGCTGAGCTGGGGTTAGGACGTGTTTTTTGCGTGCTGCCCGTTCACACGTTTAGAGTTCACTCGCCAGAATAAAGCGTTGGGTCAGCGATACCCGCCTGCTCAAAACCCATTTTACGCAAACGACAACTATCACACTTACCGCAGGCTTCGCCTTTATCGTTCGCCTGATAGCAGGACACAGTTAAACTGTAATCTACACCCAAGCCCAAACCTAATTTCACAATATCCGCTTTGCTCAAATCAATGAGAGGCGTGCGAATTTTTAACTGACCACCTTCTGCGCCCACTCGAGTCGCAAGGTTTGCCATTTTTTCAAAAGCCGCAATATATTCCGGGCGGCAATCGGGGTAGCCCGAAAAATCCACTGCGTTTACGCCGATAAAAATATCCTCAGCACCTAACACTTCTGCCCAGCCTAAAGCAATCGACAAAAAAACCGTGTTACGCGCTGGCACATAGGTAATGGGAATGCCTGCGGTTTCATGCTCAGGAACAGCGATGGAATCATCCGTTAAGGCTGAACCGCCTATAGTGCGCAAATCCAAGTTAATGACTTTGTGGGCGATTGCACCCATAGCTTTAGCCGTGCGCTCTGCCGCAAATAATTCAGAACGATGGCGCTGGCCATAATCGAAACTCATGGTGTAGCAGTCGTAGCCTTCACTGCGGGCTATGGCGAGTGCCGTTGTAGAATCCAAACCACCTGAGACAAGCACTACGGCTTTTTTTTGCGACATAATCAAAACCTAACGAAAAGCAAACAATAGAAAAATTAATGACCAGGAACATCATTCCAAAGAATTTTATGCAGCTGTAATTGAAAGCGAACCTTCAAATTATCCGCCAAAATCCACTCCGCTAATTCGAGCGGTTGAATCTGGCCAAAGCTGGGGGAAAAGAGCACGTCAGACACTTTGTCGGCGAGTTGATATTCATCCAACTTAAAACGTGCCCACTCGTAATCTTCGCGGCTACATAACACAAATTTGATTTGATCTTGCGAGGTTAAGAGCGGGATATTCTCCCAGCGATTACGCCCTACTTCGCCCGAACCCGGCGTTTTCAGATCCATTACTTTGACCACACGCGGGTCGACATCATCCACCGGCAAGGCACCGCTGGTTTCGAGCGATACCTGATAACCCGCATCACACAACAAACGTAACAAGGTTAAACATTCGCGCTGCGCCAAAGGTTCACCGCCAGTCACGCATATATAACGCGGGCTAAAACTGGCTACCTTGGCTAGAATCTCGTCTAACAAAAGACGCTCGCCACCGTAAAAAGCGTACTCAGAATCACAGTACCCGCAGCGCAATGGGCAGCCCGTAAGGCGCACAAACACCGTAGGCAAGCCAACGGTGGTGGACTCGCCTTGTAAGGAGTAAAAAATCTCGGTGATTTTCAAACTAGCCTGAGTCATAAAAACCTAATCGGGGGAAACCCAGTAAAGAAGGAGTGGTGCAGCAAGAAAATATCCTGCAGGAATGAAATTCAACTGCTCGCAAAAAGAGCGGCAGTTTACCCAAAGAGCTGCGTAGAAGCGAGAAAGCGTATAGGTAGAAGCGAGAAAGCCTAAGAGTAATTAGGATATAAGCGATTGCCGAGCCAGTCGCGCGGCTGCTATGCTGCCAGATGGCCGTTTTTATTCCCTAACAGATTGAGACTCATGAAGCCCACCAAAACCAGACGCGAATTGCACGCGGAGCTGCAGGCGCAAATTGATGCCTTTATCCAAGAAGGCGGTAACGTCGCTGAAGTACCGCGCGGTATAAGCGGCCGCCCCTATGCACAAGCACCGCTATTGAGCCTATTTGAAGGCCAAAGCCCGGAAGACCGTACACCAATCCCCGAAGTAGTGGCAGCCATAGAAGCGCGCCGCAAACCTCAGGTACAACACAAAAATTTCAAACCGCGCCCCAAAAAGAAAGTTATTTTAGACGATTTTGGCCAGCCGTTACGCTGGGAGTGGGTTGAAGAGTAGAACGCCAATAGCAAAAAGTCCGATGTGAAAATCGGGCTTTTTCGTTTTAATCAAAAACCTAAGGTATTACAACAAATCCTTACTTTTAAAATACCAGTAAGGAATCGCCGCCGATAAAACCATTAACAGCAAACCCACTACCCAACCGTGGCTTATAGGTTTCAAGAACGACATATCGTCAAAGTTCATCCCCCAAAAACTGGCCACCATGGTGGGCGGCAGGAAAATAACCGACGCCACCGAGAAGGTTTTAATAATCTGGTTTTGTTCAATATTGATAAAACCTTGGGTCGAATCCATTAAGAAGTTGATCTTATCAAACAAAAATGCGGTGTGTGCCATGAGGGTATCCACATCGCGCTTGATCTCGCGGGCGGTTTCATTCAGCTCATTGTTATCGCGAATATAGCGCTGCAAAAAGGAAATAGACCGCTGGGTATCCATCAAACACAGGCGGATTTTTCCGTTGCTATCTTCCAATTTGGCGAGCTTATCAATCGCATCCTCCAGCTCGGAATCTTCGTCTTCCAATACCAAGTGACTAACTTCTTCTAGCTTGCGATGGATATCCTCCAAGGCATCCGCCAAGTTCTCCACTTTTTGCTCAAACATGGTGATGATTAAATCTTGTGGCGAATTGATAGGCACTTGGCCACGACGCGCACGCATACGCAGCAAACGGAAATCCGCCAAATCGCCTTCACGCACGGTAATTAAGCGCTTGTCTTGCAGCAGGAAGGCGACAGTCACCGTATTGTGGCGACCGTTTTCACCGGGGGATAAAAACAGAGAGTGAACGTGAACGCCTTCGTTATCTTGAAAATAGCGCGCAGAGAACTCAATTTCCTCTACATCATCAGATTCAGGCAGTTCAGCGCGCAGAAAGGTGTTTAACTCATCGCGCTCTTCGTCGGTTGGCTCATGGGCATCAATCCAAACTGCATGAGTCATGGAAGCCTTAAGCTCCTCAGCATTAAGTGCTTCTTCGCGCAGCAATTGGCCTTGAATTTTAAACATTCTTAACATCAGTGTTCTCCTCAAGGTCGCCCTGAAAAGTCAAGGTCGCGCAAAAGCATCAAAGTTGCGCTAACGGATATGGCGCGCCTTATACCACATTCTAGTCAGGCATTTGAGATTTTTTTGGCCAAAGGACAAATTTGCGAAATTCTTATCAACACCACTCACCTACACCACCAGTGCTGATCATTTCTGCATCAGCAACGCCAATCAACAGCTCGCCACCGCACTATAGGCCGATTAGTATGACCGTCATTACATCAGAAGCGTGCCTATGCCTTATTTCTACCTGTTTTGCAGCGCACTTATAGCCGCAACCCTGCTCCCACTCTCGTCGGAAGCCCTGCTGAGCGCCCTGCTCTATCAACACTATTCGCCCTTATTACTCTGGCTCGTTGCCACCACCGGCAACACCCTTGGCTCTTGCATCAATTGGTATTTAGGAAAATGGTGTTTGCACCTGCAAAATAAAAAATGGTTTCCCATTAGTGCCGAGCAACTCACTCGCGCTCAAACGCGATTTCAAACGTATGGATTGGTATCGCTGTTATTTGCATGGGTGCCCATTATTGGCGACCCGCTTACCTTGTTAGCTGGAGTTATGCGGGTACAGTTTTGGACGTTTTTGGTGTTGGTAGCGATAGGAAAGGGGCTGCGTTATGGCGTGGTGATTTGGGTGGCGTTGCGGTTTATATAAAGCCTTGAGAGCCATACCGGTTTTTTCACCAACAAAAAAGCCAGAGTGATTAGCTCTGGCTTAGCTAGCAAATTACGTTTATTTAATCGTAATAGATCGGAAAATCGGCGTGCCCTTGCGCACAAAGCGAATAGCTTTAGCCGTATTTTTAGGCATGTCGCTTACCACCTTGGCGTAAGTTGCCACAGAATCCAACTCCACGAAATTCAGTTGAGTGATAACATCACCCCGCTGCAAGCCTGCACGCTGTGCGGCACTATCAGGCTCTACGCTCATAATCTGTACGCCTTTTTCGGTACCCGTTGCCGCAACCACAACCAAACCCAAGGCATCCGTTTTAGTCGCTTCAGGCTCATCATTATTAGTTACAGGGCTTGCGGCTACAGAATCCTCTTTTAATTTTTCCAAAGTCCCATTAAGCGTTTCACGTTTACCCTTGCGAATCACATCAAAGGTTACCTTGGTACCCGGTGCAAGCTGACCCACAATACGTGGCAGATCCGCTTGGCTGTGAACATCCTGACCGTTAAATTTCACAATCAAGTCACCTACTTTCACGCCGGCTTTCTCAGCGGGGCCTTGCGGTGCAATTTCAGACACAATCGCGCCCTGCGCCTTCTCTAAGCCATAGGCACTGGCCAAATCTTTATCGATATTGCTAATCACCACACCTAACCAACCTCGTTCAACACGGCCTTTATCTTTTAGCTGACTCACAACATCTATCGCCAGCGATGAAGGAATTGCAAACGAAAGACCAACAGAGCCACCCGATGATGAATATATTTGTGAGTTAATGCCTACTACCTCGCCATCCATATTAAACAGTGGCCCACCAGAGTTGCCGGGATTAATAGCAATGTCCGTTTGTATAAATTGTACGTAACCGCGATCTGAGGGAATATTGCGGCCAATCGCACTCACAATGCCCGCACTCGCAGAATAATCCAAACCCAAAGGTGAACCTATGGCAACTACCCATTGCCCTACCTTCAGCTTTTCGTTTTTAGATAGCGTTAACTGCGGCAAATTCTTTGCATTAATTTTTAGCAATGCGATATCGGTACGTTCATCGGCACCCATTAATTTTGCATCAAACTCGCGGCCATCATTCAAGATAACTTTTATCTCATCGACATCGCTCACCACACGATTATTGGTAAGTACATAACCATCACTTGAAATAAAAAACCCTGTCCCCAAGGAACCATATTCGCGCTGAGGTGCTTGGCGTTGATCAAGGAATTCACGAAATATTTCTGGAATATCCTGCATTTGATTGTTGGGCATTTGGCGCATTTGGTTTGCCGGACGCGCCTTGGTAACAGCAGTAATTTTAACGACAGCGGGTGAGGATTTTTCAATCAACTCACTAAAATCAGGGAGCGGCGCAGCCTCAACCGAAATAATAACTAAACTAATAGACAGCAAAATTAAGCTTGCGGTGTGCAACAAAAATCTCTTCATACAAACCTCATTTAAGACAAAACCCATACAAGTTTCAGCAACCACTAGGGCCTGCAACTCGGGGAATAAGACATAAGTGATTTGAAAAAATTCCACACGATAGTAAAAATTTACTTTCGTAGCACGATTATAAAAAAATGTTTTTTAGGATGCTAGAGGTGAGCGCTTAGGTCGCTTAAACGCAACCTAGCTGAAGTGCACATTCAGAGTTAGGATTTCACACGCGCCGTCAGCATCTCATGTAGGCAGAGTTATTTAGGTTTGGCCAGGTCATATCCCTCAACCATACGGCTAATTTCTTCAGGTGTCATTTTGGCTTGGCTGGATGAACTACCGCTTACGCCAGCCTCCGCATTTTTAGCATCTGCGACAGCTTTTTCAGCTGCGGCTTTTTCATCAGCTTTACGCTTTTCTTCTTCCTTTTTCATAAACTCTTTATGAGCCGCTTCATCCTCCAAACGCACAGTCACGCGACGATTTTGTGCGCGGCCTGCAGCAATTTTATTATTCGCAATCACAAACTTATCGCCATGCCAGCGGGTTGTTATTTTATCGGCTGCAACACCTTGCTCAGTTAAATAAGCCGAAACCCATTCGGCCGTATGTTTAGACATAGCCTCATTGACCTCTGGTGTACCTGAGTTGTCACTATGACCATCCACAAATACGCCCACCACTTTGGGGTCTGCTTTTACATAACGAGCAACTTTATTCAAATCAGCTTTGTTGGATGCGGTTAAACCGTCAGACTTTTCGGCATAATTAATGAAAGTACGCTCAACCTGCGCAAAGCTGTAGGGAATAATATCTGCAAGACATTGCTGATAGGTTTTGTAACCTGCACTAAAATTTTTAGCGTTCAACACCACACGCATAACCGATGCGTTGGAGGAACCCGTCACGACTGGCTGCGATGAATACATAACACTCATCCCCGCCGTCAGTTGCGCCACCAAAGGGGCAAACTGTGCCCCATTAAGAGTAATCGGTTGATCGCCCGCCACTACGACAAAGGCACCCAAGGGCACAGGTACAAGATCATTGCGCCACGGCGGCGGCAAGGTTTCCGCGCCCGCTACGCCCGTTGGAAATACCACTTTTCCTTGCGACTCTAGATAAAGCGTTTCTGCACCACCTGCCTTGCGTGAAAACACCGCCTTGCCAAACACCGGAATGCCATGGGTCAAGCTGCAAGCAAAAGGCGTTGCAGATACTTTCCATTCCGAACTGGTTAATTCGGCACTGTACATCTGTGCACTCACCGCATTGGTGGCCAGCAAGAAACCCAGATTTATCCACAGAACATGTAAGGCACGCACACTAACCCGCATCATAGGTAACCTGAAAATGGAAAAGACTTGGGTTCAGTATAGCCAGCCTTATTCATGTCGCTTGGCCTGTGAATCACACATTCACCGAACCCTGGAGCAACTAAAGAATAAACATTTTAATTCGCTCATAGCCCGCACGGCTAATCGGCACCTTGGCACCGCTAAAAAGCACCGCCAGTTGAGCATCTTTGCTAATCCTCTCCATAGACTTAACAGCGCTTAATCTCACAATATAAGAGCGATGAATGCGTATAAAGACTTGGGCATCCAGCTGTGCCTCTAGCGCTGAAAGACTTTGGGTTTTCAAAATAGATTTGCCTTGCCAATGAATACAAATGTAATCGTCCTGCGCTTCTATATAGTCAATTTCGGCCAGCGGAATCATATGAACTTGTCCGCGATCTCGCACCACAATGCGCTCTAATTGCGTATCGGCTAAAAGCGCTGGAATTTCTTGATGCGGTTTAATCGACAACTCTTTATTAAGTAATCTTCTCGCACGCACAATGGATTCATCAAAGCGCTGCTGCGAGAAGGGTTTTAACAAATAATCAACCGCATGTAGATCAAATGCCTTAAGCGCATATTGATCGTAAGCAGTGGTGAAAATGACACCATGAGTACGGCCAGTAAGTGCAAGCACCTCCAAGCCAGTAAGTTTTGGCATAAGAATATCCAATAAAATAAGATCGGGGTTTAGCGTGTTGATTGCTTCTACAGCATCCAAACCATTATCACACTCGCCCACAATATTAATATCATCGTACTTTTTCAAATACTCACGGCTAAGCCGGCGCGCAAGCGCTTCGTCATCAACAATTAATAAACTTAGCTGATTCATTCCGCCTGCCTTTTTATTCCGTCTGCCGTGCAGATACCAATGGGATACTTAATTCAACTCTAAAAAAAATATTCGACAACTGCCAACTAACACTGGCTTTGCCACCATACAAATTTTCAAAGCGCGCTTTAATATTTTTAAGACCAGTTCCCGTACCTCGGGTGCTGTTTACTGCTGCAATAAGCGAACGCTGGTCAATGGGATTACTAATAGCAATATGCAAATGTGCATCGCACATAATGCTTTTAAGCTGAATTGTGCCACCTTGAGATAAATCATAAATACCGTGCTTGATGGCATTTTCAATCAAGGGCTGTAAAAACATTGGCGGCACCTGCACACCTAAAGTCGCTGGTTCAATCTCAAACTGAGCTATTAACTTTTCACCAAACCGAATTTTTTCTATCGCCAAAAAATGTTCGCAGAGTTCAAGCTCTTCTGCCAACCGAATTGTTTTACGCTCGGAGATAGCCAAAGTCTTTCTGAAAAAATCACCAAGCTCGATGGTCATAGCCCGCGCAGCGTCGGCATCAAATGTGGTAAGCGCACTAATAGAGTTAAGGCTATTAAATAAAAAGTGGGGATTGATTTGGCTGCGCAACAATTGCAACTCGGCATCGCGAGCCAGCACTTGAGTTGCCGCTTGCTGGCGCTCTGCGGCACGGATATTTTCAAAAGCAATTAATACATCGTGCGCCAAGAGTGACATCACATAGAGTACGCAGCCAATGCAAAATAAAAATATCGCCACTTGATTAGAAAGTAGAACGTTTGCCCACGCAAAGCCCACGTTAGTAATTAGGCTGTTCCACAACAGACAAAACCCCAGCCATACCAATGACGAAAACAAAGTTGCACCACCAAATACCCATAAAACCTTCGGCGCTTTGCGTATAGAAAATGGCAACGAACGGCAAACGTAGTAAGCAGAGGTCAACATGAATCCGTATAACTGCAAAACGGGTAAAGCAAATATTAATGCCCCTGCCCATGAAGCAAAATGCATTTCCACTAAAAACCACGCCAGCAATCCACCCACAAGCGCCAAGCTACATTGGAATAAAAATAGACGGCGCAAGTGAGATAAAATTGGATGCATATTAATTCCTGATTTCCAACCCACCCATAATGGCAGTTCCTTTAATAATAAGACGCTTGGTTGCCAAGGGCGCAGCACCCGTTTTATCTTCTATGCCACCCAAGATAGCAGTCACATGATTGACCACAGTCCAGTCACTAGGAACCTTCACAACCACACCGCCCCATGTCGCCCAAACATTGAGTACTGCTTCTGACTGAATGGACGCATTTCGCAAATCCAATTCAACGCCGCCCATAATCGCGGTTATTTCGCCGCCTTTAAAATCCTGCGAATTATTGCTAGTTTCATTTCCTCCAAGGAGAGCGGTAATTTGCAAATACGAATTGTCACCGGTGAGATTATCGCTCGATAAAAACGACTTAGCCGATGAATCAACATTTTTATCTCTAAAGATAATAGAGGCGCCCACCGCAATTAAAATTACCGGCCACCAATCGCGCCATTCAACATGAATAAAACCTAACTGCTTGAGCGTCAAGAGAATACCTACCGCCACAAAGCCCACACCAATAAGCATGCTGGAGCGGCTGTTTGATTGCGCCATTTTCAAAAAACCAATAACAGCAAACACACAGGGCCAAAAATTAAATATCTGACCAATGGGGAAGATGTTCAGTTTATCGAGTAGCGCCAAAACACCTATACCAATAATGATTGTGCCTAACACTATATGTTGCTTGGGATTACTTTTGTTCATGATGTTTCCTCGTTAATGATCTTGATTGCGATGGTGCAACGATAAATCACAGATCACTTTAGGTCATGCACCTTTCGGTGGACGACGATAAAAGTCGGTTACTAGCGATAAAAGTCGGTCACTGGTGTGTAATCCTGCCATCCTGCCCAAACTTCTAGCTGCGCCCCAAGCCTAATTTTGGTAGCATGCCGCACGTTTTTGTATTTTCCGAGAAAGCCCTCAGATGCCACACCAAATTACCCTCACCCGCCCCGATGATTGGCATATCCACCTCCGCGATGGCGCAGCGCTAGGCCGCACAGTTGCCGATGCCGCCGCGCAGTTTGCCCGCGCCATCGTTATGCCCAACCTAGTGCCACCCGTGATGAATGCTGCACAAGCGCTGGATTACAAAGCGCGAATCCTTGCTGCGCGCCCTGCTGGCAACCAGTTTGAGCCGCTGATGGTGCTTTACCTTACAGATAGCACTGACCCTGCCGAAATTGCCAAAGCCAAAGCTGCGGGCGTAACT
>SYDJ01000236.1 GCA_005801205.1 Gammaproteobacteria bacterium | reverse complement strand
GCACCTTGCAAGCCTGCCATCAACACAATCGCTGGCGGCTGCTGCGCAAGGTTCAAGCGCTCGTTAGCTTGGCCCATAGTGGCAATAAGTTCGTTCTCAACGATTTTGAGGAACTGCTGGCCGGGGTTGAGCGCCTTACTGATTTGCGCACCCAAGGCACGGCTGCGAACTGTATCTATAAAAGACTTAACCACCGGCAGTGCAACGTCGGCTTCCAGCAGAGCTTTACGCACATCGCGCAAGGCATCTTTAATGTTGTCTTCGCTTAAGCGCGCTTTGCCGGTAATACTGCGGAATGTGTGGGATAAACGATCCGTTAAATTCTCAAACATAACTTATCTCAATCTATTAAATGACCAAGCAGCCTGCGCTCTTGTACCTAAAGCACGCGGCAGCTGAAAAATGGCCGCGATTATACCCCCAAACATTCGTTTATAGGCGAGTTTCAAGGACAAAACTTGTGGAATTATCAGCAGCCATGGCAATTGGCCGTACCTTATGACAAACTCGCGGTTGAGATTATTTATCATCGGGGCTGCGGTTCATTTAACCCCCTCGCCTATCTAATAATGAGCCTGTTTATGCTGTTCCATATTGCAAACATCGCAGCCGCTACTTTTTATACTGTTTTAGGCATCTATTTAGCACGCCAACTTCTTCAGCAAAGAACCTTAAACCTCACTGCATTTTTGGGCTGCGTTGGCCTTGCACTCGCAGTGCATGCGGTGGGAATTTATGGTGTAAGCGTAAAAGCTGAAGGTATTCAGCTCAGCTTCTTTGCCGTGTCATCGCAAATTTTTTGGGTAATCAATGCGATTGTGCTTTTGAGCAGCTTGAAAAAAGCGCTACACAATTTGTTTATCTTTTTGCTGCCGTGTTCTGCGATTGCAATTGTTACTACGCTCGTTAGCCATACCCAAAGCACAATTCTACAACTCAATTACACTCTCGCCAGCCATGTTATTTTATCGATCCTTGCTTACAGTCTATTAACCATTGCCACCTTACAAGCCATATTACTTTCATACCAAAATCGCCATTTAAAAAATCGTTCAGGCCTGCACTATTTGCGCTTCCTACCACCGCTGCAAACCATGGAAGCGCTATTGTTCGAATTTGTTCTGGTTGGTGAATTGCTCTTAACCTTATCCATCGTTAGTGGGTTTATTTTTTTGGATAATATTTTCATGCAACACCAAGTACACAAAACAGTATTCTCCATAGCGGCTTGGTTAGTTTACGGATTTTTGTTATTTGGAAAATACAAAATGGGCTGGCGCGGCAACACTGCAATCCGCTGGACCTTGGCAGGCTTTTTGTTTTTGATGCTGGCATTTTTTGGTAGCAAATTAGTGTTAGAGCTTATTTTGCAGAGGGTTTGATTCTTGCAATATCTTGCTATGGCCGATGATGCCATCATCAACAAAGCCGCAACCCCCAATCGACTCCTTCCACACTAATTACGACGACCTATTGGTTTTTCAGAAACGACCAAATCATCGAAATCTGTGATTTGTGACGTTTGAGGAGCCCACTCCGCATCGCCTCCGCCAAAAAACGTGGAGAAATATAATGTATCTATAGCAAAGTTAGATCCTGCTTCGCGAAATAAAAAATCTTTCACATCCAACACTAATTCACCGTCTAACCACGCCTGCATAATTCCATTATTTTCACCTGGGGTATTCATTACTAAACGATGTTCAACCCTTTGCCATTCCCCCGGAATGAAACGCTGATTTACGCCACCCTTGGTATAGTGATAGTCGTCACCACAGGCAGATATTTTTCGGGGGGCATAAAGATATTGCACAGCATCGCCATCCACTCGCCACATATTGCGCGCCGAAAATCCATTTTTATCGGATACGCAACCCGTCGGCCCAGTGCCACCCATAAGACCCGGTAATTTTCCTCCTTTTACAAAATCAAAATCTTTTGCAAAACGCACGCGATAAGAGAAATACAGTTCGTTATAACTGTTGTTAAATGGAACTTTGAATTGAACTCCACCACGTGCAGGCCCAAATTCCTTGCCGACATAGGTAACACGTAAAAACTTATTACCTTTTTCCTTTACAATGACCGCTCGCCTTTCATCAAGCCCATTATTCCATGCGCTCGCCCTCGGAAAATCTTGTTGCATCATGGCGGCGGTATAGAAACCCGTTTGCGAGCCATGAAAACTAACTCGCAATAATTCAGAAGCGCCAGTTACTGTCACACCTGATTGGCTAAGCTGCGCGCAGCCAATGGTAATACTCGATGTTAGAAACAGCAGATTTACCTGTATAATTATTTTTAACCAAGAAATCATTTTTTTCACCCTGCTAAAGCATTACTGTTGTGATTTAAAGTGGTAAGCCGGCTATGTTTGACTTATTAACACAGCTATTGTTGAATGAAAAAGTATTAATTGTAAAACCATTGCTCAATTTTTTGGCTCAACAGAGCTTTATTAATAACCTTGGAGGTTTGTAGTGAAATTTCATGTTTATAATTTCTTTTTATGTCTTCTGGCGAGCTGCTTGCTGACTAACTGCGCAACGGCACCAGAAGCCAACAAAAGACCGTCAACACCCGTTTCAAAAACAGTTCCAGCAGTTACTGAAGACCCTCGATATATAGCACCGGGGCAAATTGACCCTAACGCCAAGCGATTTTTGAAAAGCATCAAAACCGGTGAGTTTATATACAATGGTTTCACCAAAGAAATGAAAAAAAGCGCCGCGAATAACCCCAGTCTGACGGAGGTTGTGAATCGGGCATTCGCCAATATAACATCTGATGATTTTGAAAACATTGCTGCTAAAGTGTATACGCGCCACTTGAGCAAGCCAACTTTAGAAGAGTTGATGAATTTTACGGAAGGCCCTGTGGGTGGTCGTTTTTTTAGGAGTATTTTCACTTATATCGCGGAGTCAAAGCCAATCGATAACGACGCAGTTATGCGTCAGTTTAATGCGGATGAACTAACGACATTACTAAAATTTACTCAAAGTAATGCATTTGTCGAAATGCAAAGCAAACTCCCTACCATCAATAAAGAAATGTCTGAAGAAGGACAAAGATTTAGTGAGGCGGTCATCAAATTCTATGTAAAAAATACTAAGTAATTCGTTGCATGCACGCCTGTTCGCACTAAGCGCGAAGCCGTCACTGGCTTAGCGCGAAAGCCTTTCAGACGCTCAGCGCGAACACGCCTAAATTTAAGCCATTATCTGCTCACAAAAGGATATGGCTTTTTTAATCTACAATAATACCAACCAAAGCCACCCCAAAAATCATCAATCAACAACGAACAAGAAGTGAGATCGAGCATGAGCGAAAAAATAAATGACGATGCACTGCAAGCTTTAAAAATTGCCTTTATCTACATGCCAAAAGCCATAGAGGTCAATAAATTTGAATATGGTGACCGCTACCAAACCGTGCTTGAGCACATTCAAATCGTGAGAGAAACATTGCTGCTCAACGATGTAGACCCCGAAGAAGTCTATGGCGAGATTAACCCCGACGGCACACCGCGCTCGTCCTATTGATCTCCAGCTAAAACAACCCTGAACCTTTACCCCCTAACAGAAGATCAAAGATCTAATATTAACCATAGCCAATCTGGGTTTGGGAAACCAAAATAATCACACTTCACACGAATGACATCTGGATCAGCGAGTATGCCACGCTCGGTTTTTGGCAATAAAGCACCCGCCAAGCCTCAATATTAATGAATTTGATGCCAAATGAGTCAATTTCCCTCCTTTTTCCTTGGGCACATCCGGATAAAATCCTGTATATTACGCGCCTAATTTCCAACCCAGCTTATAGAGAGTCCTATGACTGATTTAAACCTTTACAGAAACATTGGTATCTTCGCCCACGTTGATGCCGGCAAAACCACCACTACCGAGCGTATTCTTAAGCTCACCGGTAGAATCCACAAAATCGGTGAGGTTCACGAAGGTGAATCGACTACCGACTTTATGGAACAAGAAGCTGAACGCGGTATTACCATCCAGTCAGCAGCGGTTAGCTGTTTCTGGAAAGGTACTCGCTTCAACGTCATTGATACCCCCGGACACGTTGACTTCACCGTTGAAGTATATCGTTCATTGAAAGTACTCGATGGCGGTATCGGCGTATTCTGTGGTTCTGGCGGCGTTGAGCCTCAGTCAGAAACCAACTGGCGCTACGCAAACGACTCTAAAGTAGCTCGTTTGATTTTCGTAAACAAACTTGACCGTATTGGTGCAGACTTCTTGAAAGTTACCGCACAAGTGAAAAAAGTATTGGGCGCAAACCCATTAGTTATGACACTGCCAATCGGTATTGAAGACGACTTTATCGGCGTTGTAGATTTGTTGAGCCGCAAAGCTTACATCTGGGACGAAACCGGTCAACCAGAAAACTACAGCGTTCAAGACGTTCCAGCCGATATGGTGGACGATGTTGAGCTCTACCGTGGCCAACTGATTGAGACCGCCGTAGAAATGGACGACGACTTAATGATGGCTTACATGGAAGGTGAAGAACCTTCTATTGACGACATTAAACGTTGCATCCGTAAAGGTACTCGCGAACTCGCATTCTTCCCGACCTACTGTGGTTCTGCCTTTAAAAACAAGGGTATGCAACTTCTGTTGGACGCTGTTGTTGATTATTTGCCAGCTCCGCACGAAGTAAACCCACAGCCTTTGACTGACGAAGAAGGTAATCCAAACGGCCAATTCGCAATCGTGTCTGCCGATGAGCCATTCCGCGCTTTGGCATTCAAAATCATGGATGACCGTTTCGGTGCATTGACCTTCTGCCGCATTTACTCTGGTAAATTGAACAAGGGTGACACCATCCTTAACTCGTTCACCGGTAAAACTGAGCGTGTTGGCCGTATGGTTGAGATGCAAGCAAACGAGCGTAACGAATTGAACAGCGCTGAAGCGGGCGACATTATTGCTATCGTAGGCATGAAGAACGTTCAAACCGGTCACACTCTTTGCGATCCAAAACATGAATGTACTTTGGAGGCGATGGTATTCCCTGAGCCAGTAATCTCTATCTCTGTAACACCAAAAGATAAAGGTTCAACTGAGAAGATGGGTATCGCTATCGGTAAGATGGTTGCAGAAGACCCAACTTTCCGCGTTGAGACCGATGTTGACTCAGGTGAAACCATCCTTAAAGGTATGGGTGAATTGCACTTGGACATTAAAGTAGACGTTCTGAAGCGTACTTACGGCGTTGAGTTGATCGTAGGCCAACCACAGGTTGCTTACCGCGAAACTATTACTCGCAAGATCGAAGACAGCTACACCCACAAGAAGCAATCTGGTGGTTCTGGTCAGTACGGTAAGATCGACTACACCATTGAGCCCGGCGAGCCAAACACTGGCTTCACTTTCACCACATCATGCGTGGGCGGTAGCGTTCCTAAAGAATTCTACCCAGCAATTGAGAAAGGCTTCCGTTCAATGATGGGCACAGGTACTTTGGCTGGCTTCCCAGTATTGGACGTTGTAGTTGACTTGAACGACGGTGCGTTCCACGCCGTTGACTCCTCGGCAATTGCGTTTGAAATCGCTGCTAAAGGCGCTTTCCGTCAATCTATGCCGAAAGCAGGCCCACAATTGCTTGAACCGATCATGAAAGTTGACGTGTACAGCCCAGAAGATCACGTAGGTGATGTTATTGGTGACTTGAACCGTCGTCGCGGCATGATCTCTGGCCAAGAAGCTAACGTAACTGGCGTACGCATTAAAGCTGACGTTCCACTGTCAGAAATGTTTGGTTACATCAGCACCTTGCGTACCATGACTTCTGGTCGCGGTCAGTTCTCTATGGAGTTCTCTCACTACTCTGCTTGCCCAAGCAACGTAGCTGAAGCAGTAATTGCCAAAGAGAAAGAAAAGAAAGCTGCTGCAGCCGCTGCTAAGTAAGTTAGGTGGCGGGCCTCTCCTGCGCATCCATGCGCCCGAGGCATACCGTTCATCCTGAACATAAAAGCCCCGCCAGTGAAAACTGGCGGGGCTTTTATGCCTTTATTTTTACTTAACAAGTATTGCTATTGCGCAAATATATGGCAACCAAAAAGAAACTCATGTGTTGTCACACCTACTGACTACCGCTTGGCCTACAATAGCAACCCGAGGTCAAATTGCGCAAAGGAGATATCAGCTACCATGAAAGTATCGCTCATTATATTTATCGTTATTGTTATGAGCACGTTGAACTCCTGCGGGAGTTCTAGCAGCACATCAAAGAGTGACGCTGCCAACTCATCGGCCAACTCGTCTGCAAGGCCGCCGCACCAATATCTAGGAACTATTCAGTCGGACCTCTTCATTACCTCTGCTATAACGGGAATTACATATCCCTACCATGTGTATTTACCCCATAATTACGCCATTTCCGATAAAAACTATCCCGTTATTTATGGCACAGATGCGCAATGGTTTTTTCCGTATTTCTCAGAGGTTATAGACACCAAAAATAAAGATGTAATTTTTATAGGCGTAGAAGAAGGGCCACTTAACTCAAATCGCAGAGCGATAGATTTCTTGCCCGCAGGCGCACCAAATTATATAAAATTCTTAAAGAACGAATTCATTCCGCTTATAGAAAATAAATACCGCACCAATCATGAAAGAACGTATGTAGGTACATCCTATGGTGGATTACTAGGCAGTATTCTGTTAACCCATGAACCCATAGATATACCTTACTTCAAACACTATATGTTATTTGACGGTTCCTTTTGGGCATTACAAACCGCTAATATTCGAGATGAAGAATCACGCTTTGCTGCCAACAAAAAATTAAACATCACATTAATATTAACGAGCGCAAATCCCGGCAACCTTGCCGATGTAAACACCTATCAAAACAGATACGAGAATCGTCACTATGAAGCACTTACAATTCATCGGCGATACTACCAAGTTCCCCATAATGACGTAGCCAACCCATCATTTAATGAAACCATAGATTTACTCTATTAACTCGATCTTAAAAAAGCTGCCTTCCGTTACCCATTCAGAGTTACTATGTCATCCACCGCTTTATACACAGACCTGTCTGGTTGCTATGATTTGATGTGTGCTGATATCAATTATCAAGCACAAAGCCATTGCGTTCAGCGGCTGCATCAAATCTTTGGCAACCAAGGCCGAGACTATCTCGATTTAGCTTGTGGGACTGGGCCGCATGTTAGGCACTTTATCGATTTTGGTTATGCAGCCAGCGGCTTAGATATTAATCAACCCATGCTAGATATCGCTCAAGCTCGTTGCCCTGAAGCACACTTTATGCTGCAAGATATGAGCAGCTTTAAGGTTACAACATCATTAGATTTAATTAGCTGCTTTTTATACTCCATTCACTACAATGCAGATCTCATCAAATTAAAAGAGTGCATTGCCAGTGCGCATGCCGCACTTAAACTTGACGGGATATTTTGTTTTAATGCCGTTGATAAAAATGCTATCGACAATAGAGAAGGTTTTAAGCATTCGCTCGAACACAACAATAGTCATTTTACTTTTCAATCGAGCTGGAATTATTGTGGCGTGGGAGATAAGCAAACTCTTCAGCTTTACATTGAAAAAACCACTGAAGAGAAGACCGAAACATGGCACGACCGACATCCAATGGTCGCAGTAAGCTTTCAGCAGCTACGAGTTTTTTTGCAGCCCTACTTTGAAGTCCATATTTTCGAACATGATTTTGACAAGATTGTGCCTTGGGGTGGAGTTTCTGGAAACGCAATTTTTGTCGGTGTAAAACGCTGAGGCGATATAACAGCCGGCTCATACTCGCATGCGCGCCTAGGTTAAGGCGCTAGAGAATAATCTGAAAACCGAGTTAAACTGGAAGGTCTTTTTATGGCGTTCACTGCTCCACATCTCAACTCGAAGCAGTAAAGGCTTTAGGTAAACAATCGATAAAATTCTGTTACACAAAAACCCAATATTTATGAACAAACTTTTTATCATCGGCCTACCCCGAACCGGAACCACCAGCATAAGCGTTGCGCTTCTCAATTACGGTTTTAAAGTTGCGCATACCGCCTACACCAAACGCGCATTTGAATTGGCCGATGTTATTTCAGATGCGCCCTGCTTTTGTGATTACCAAGAATTAGATACGCTTTTCCCCAATTCAAAGTTTGTATATTTAGATAGAGCGCTAGCAAGTTGGGCACCGTCAATGCAAATGCTGCTCACTAAAATGCTGCCCGAGCTAACACCTAAAACGGGTTATCTTAACCCCGTCCTCAAACGTTGCATTCACACCAGTTTTCAGTTGGCAACCACTGCAGATCCTGTGAGCGAACAACACCTAACAGCCTGTTACCTAGATCATCAACACAGCGTTTTTAACTATTTTGCAGGGCGAGAAGATTTGTTGCATATAGATATCAGTCAAAGCGGCAGTTTAAAATCCCTTTTGCAGTTTTTAAAGATCAGCGCGGAAGATGCTCATGATTTTCCGCACCTCAATGTTGGTAAGCAGGTAGATAATTGGCAGCAATTTAAACACCCCAATAAAATCAACTCCCTAAGTGCAGGCAAAGAACACAGAAAGTTTTTTGACTATCAGTAGCCACAAAACCTCTGTATTGCGTTTAGTTGAAATATAGGTTGGCGGTGAGCTTGCGACAAAAGTACAGGAATGCATTTTTGTACAACCGAAGGTTGAGTGCCATGGATGGCGCGAATGAACCCCAACATTTTAATCACACTCTCACACCAAACTCTTACTTACCACCTCAAACACATCCTTCGATAAATTCGGCTCAGCCATAATACGTTCAAGCTGTGCTTTTATTAGCGATTGACGGGCTGTGCCGTATTTTTTCCATTTGGTGAGCGGCGTTAATAAGCGCGATGCGATTTGCGGATTTTGGGTATTTAATACGATAATTTTATCCGCAAGGAATTTGTAACCCTCCCCCGCTGCATCATGAAAGTTAATTGCATTGTTGTTGCAGAAGCTGGAAACCAAGGCGCGAATTTTGTTGGGGTTTTTACTGTCGTAAGCGTTATGAACTTCAAGTGCTTTTACGCGCGCCAGAGTATTAGGCAGGCTGCAGGTTGCTTGTACGGTAAGCCATTGGTTAACCACTAAAGACTCATGTTGCCAGCGCTCGTAAAAATCAGCCAATGCATTACCTGAAAGCTCTTGCGCGAGAATTGCCTCTGCATTGATCAATTGCGTTAAAGCAGCCATTACATCCGTCATATTGTTAGCGGTTAAATATTGTTGCTCGCAGGCGCGAATAATCTTGTCATCGCCTAATAACATTAAATACGCGAGAGCGACATTTTTTAAGCTGCGCGCTGCAATAGCATCTGCAGTCGCCGCGTAAGTTTGTTGGTGGTCGTAGGTGTTATAAATACGTTCAAACTCTGCGCGCAATTCGTTGGCGATAATTTTGCGAACTGCAGTGCGGCTGTAATGAATGGCTTCTACATCTACCACGTCTGCCAGCTCACTCATATAAGCTTCTGAGGGCAAACTCAGCATATAAGCAACCATAGCTTGATCTAAACTTTCATCTTGCAACACACTGCGGAGTGCATCTATCAAACGCGAATCTATAGCGATATTTTTAATATCATCTCCTCGTTGATAGGCCGCAATCACATCATTAATCACTTGCAAGGATAATTGCTGGCTGGCATCCCAACGATTAAAGCCATCGCTATCGCGACTCATTAACAGCATTAAATCTTCACGCGAATAATCGTATTGAAGTTTTACCGGCGCAGAAAAGCCGCGCAACAATGAAGGCACAGGTCTTTCTTGAACTCGTTCAAATATAAACGTCTGCTCTGCTTGAGTTAATTCAATTACCCTGTGAGTGTTATCACTGGTTTCAAAATCGGGTTCAACATCTTTTAAATAAAGTGGTAAATCACCAGCGCTACCGAGCAAACCCATTGCGATAGGAATATGGAACGGTAATTTTTGCTCACACTCAGGTGTGGGCGGGCATGTTTGTTTAATATGCAATGAATATTGCTGTGTATCTTCATTGTACTCATCGGTCACTTGCAAACGTGGCGTGCCCGCCTGCGAATACCAGCGTTTAAACTGCGTTAAATCTTTACCGGATGCATCTGCCAAAGCAGCCACAAAATCCTCCGTGGTTACAGCTTGGCCATCGTGACGTTCAAAATACAAATCTGTGCCCTTGCGGAAATTTTCTTTGCCGAGCAAATTCGCCAGCATACGTACAATCTCTGCACCCTTCTCATAAATGGTCATAGTGTAGAAGTTGGAAATTTCAATATAGGATTCAGGGCGAATGGGGTGTGCCATTGGCCCCGCATCTTCCGCAAACTGCAGTGTGCGCAACAGGCTTACATCTTCAACGCGCTTAACGGTGCGCGAGCCAATATCCGCCGAGAATTCTGAATCGCGATAAACCGTAAAGCCTTCTTTTAAACTCAATTGAAACCAATCGCGACAAGTAACTCGGTTGCCACTCCAATTGTGGAAGTACTCGTGCGCCACTACACCCTCTACGCGTTGAAAACCTGCGTCTGTAGTCGTCTCTGGTTTTGCAAGAACACAAGAGGTGTTAAAAATATTCAGGCCTTTGTTTTCCATGGCGCCCATATTGAAATCATCAACCGCCACAATCATAAAGATATTGAGATCATATTCGCGGCCATAGACTTCTTCATCCCACCGCATGGAATTTTTGAGCGAAGTCATAGCATGGTCGCATTTATCCAAATCTTTTGGCTCGACAAAAATTTTCAGCGTGACATGTCGATTGGAGCAGGTGACGAACGTATCTTCAATGTGTGCTAAATCGCCCGCCACCAACGCAAATAAATAAGCTGGTTTTTTAAAAGGATCATGCCAGGTTGCATAGTGGCGATTATTCTCTGCATCACCCTGGTCAATTAAATTACCGTTGGACAAAAGTACTGGGTATTTTTCATCGGCCACAACGGTGGT
>SYDJ01000021.1 GCA_005801205.1 Gammaproteobacteria bacterium | reverse complement strand
GGATGCGGTAGTTGAAGACTGCGTGAACGCCGTAGGTGTAGAAGTGAATACCGCGTCCGCAGCTCTGCTTGCGCGCGTATCGGGTTTGAATAACACGCTTGCGAATAACATTGTGGAATTCCGCAATCAAAACGGTGCATTTACATCGCGTGCGGCGCTGAAAAAAGTGCCGCGCTTTGGTGAAAAAACCTTTGAACAAGCTGCAGGATTTTTACGCGTTGCCGGTGGCAGCAATCCTTTGGATGCCTCAGGCGTTCACCCCGAAGCCTATTCCGTTGTGGAAAAAATCGCGGAGAAAAATACCCGCGAGATGAAAGGCCTTATCGGGGACTCAAGCTTCTTACGCGGATTAAAAGCAGCAGATTACACCGATGAAAAATTTGGTGTGCCCACCGTGACCGATATCATCAAAGAACTGGACAAACCCGGCCGCGACCCGAGACCTGAATTTAAAACGGCAACATTCCAAGATGGCGTTAATGAAATTACCGATTTGGTACTGGGCATGATTTTGGAAGGCACAGTCACCAACGTCACCAACGGTGGTGCTTTTGTGGATATCGGCGTGCATCAAGATGGCTTGGTGCATATCTCTGCACTCTCGCACACCTTTATCAAAGACCCTCGTGAAGCCGTAAAAGCAGGCGATATCGTCAAAGCTAAAGTGATGGAAGTGGACGTTCCGCGCAAGCGCATCGCCCTATCTTTACGCTTGGATGACACTCCCGGTGAAAAAGTTGAAGGTAAGAAGGGCGGCGAGCGCGCTCCATCGCAAAACCAACAACGCGCCGCACAAAAGAACAACCCAGCACCCGCCGCGATGGGCAGCATGGGTGCCTTGTTGCAACAGGCACTTAAGAAGAAGTAAGCTTAGGCCGGACTATTTACTAACCATTGAGTCATTAACTACTGAGGTGTTTATGAAAAAGCTAGCTGTTGTACTTATCTCAACCTTGTGCGCTTTCGCTTTACACGCACAAGCGGGCGAACTGAAAAATATTTCTATCCAAGACGCATTAACCTCTGACGATGCCAAACTAGGCTTACCCGATGACATTAAATTCTATTTTGGCGATGCAAAACCCGAAGGCACTGTCACCAAAACCATTAGCCAGTACTCTTTTAACCGCGAGATAAATGCATCGCTTAAATCGCAAATCAAAGCCTGTAACTCTGCACTCGTTGTAGCGTTAAAAGACCTGCGTGAAGCGGCAAAAAAAGAAGGCGCCACCGCAGTTATTAACATTAAATCCAACACCAAAGGCAAAGCCATTTCTAGCCAAGAAATTTTCGCGTGCGACTCGGGCATGTTGAAGTCAGGCGTTTCTATTTCTGGTGATTTAGTCGTTATTGAGTAATTATTATTTCTCGATGAGCCCTAGGGCTCGTCGAGTCTTATCCGCTCAAATAACATTAACCCAACCTTGCACAACTCCGCTTTTCACCCGCGCACGCTGCACCGACTCCTTTACAAAAATTATCCTCACCCAGGTTACGACTGCGATAGTCTGTTCGCGGTTTTTGTTGACTATTGCTTAATCATTTATTGCCACTGCTTACAATAACGAGGTGAATTATGTTGAAACGCATTACATCCAAATTAGCACTGTGCAGCTGCTTACTTTTTATAAGTATTAGTAGCTATGCAGAACAATTTAACGTGCTCTTATTTACTATGACCCAGGGTTACCACCACCAATCACAATTAGAAGGTGTGGCCGCTATGCGCGAGCTGGGCAAAAAGCATTTTTTTAGTGTTGATTGGCAAGAAGATCCTGCCGTTTTTAATGATGAAAATTTAAAGAAATTTCAAGCAGTCGTTTTTCTCTCCACCACTGGCGATATTTTCAACCCAGAACAAAAAGCCGCTATGGAGCGTTTCATTAAATCGGGCAAAGGTTTTGTAGGTATTCACAGCGCATCAGACACCGAATACAACTGGGAGTGGTATACCAAGTTAGTAGGCCGCAGCTTTCATATTCACCCCGTCATTCAAACTGCTGAACTGCAAGTGATAGATCGCAAATTTCCAGGCCTTGAGCGCATGCCCGAACGCTTTTTGTGGACCGAAGAATGGTATGAATTTGGCCCAGAGCACACCAAAGGTTTGAATTACATTTTAGCAGTAGACGAAAAAACTTTTGACCCAAACGTTACTTGGGCAAGTAAAAACATTAGTGGTATTGGTATGGGCAAATTTCACCCCATTGCGTGGTACCACAATTATGACGGTGGCCGTTCATTTTACACAGCACTTGGCCACACACCTTCAGACTACTCCGATACATTTTTTCTAGAGCATGTCTATGGCGGAATTTATTGGGCGGCAACCGGTAAAGGTTTAAAGACCAAATAAAAGCAAACTTATTATTAGTTCAAAAAAATACCCGCTTCAAAATAGCGGGTATTTTTTTATTCAATTATGTTCAACTGTTTCGCAAACCAAAACACAGCGCCAGATAGGACCGGTAAAGACGTAAAGGGGACGCTCTTTAGTCTTATCTTTCTAGTCGTCCGTTAAAAACCCACTTTTAAAACGCAACCCTTACTCCTACGCGAATCTGTAAAAACCAGATTCTCGGTTTTTGAAAAGCAGCACCCATAAGCGCAAGCCAATGTTGAAACAAAACAATCTATACGCCTGAAGAGGCCTTGCACGTGTTCGATCTGATTTTTGATGTTTTATAACTAACAACTTGTCTGTCTCCCAATACAACTCTAGCGTGCAGAACAAAAAGCCTCAAACTTCTTGAGGCCCCTTCTTTCAATTACAGTGGTTGCGGTGGTTTTGGGCATTTACTACAACTAACTTTAATTCCGTTTGTATTAACTATTCCGTCTTTGTCAAAAACGTAAACATATAAGTTTGTAGATAGGTCAACAACCCCCTTATGGGCTTTAGCAACAATTTTTTTTGTGCTCCACTCCGTGGCTGGTAATATCTCACTAATAAAGTCTTGTGACCAAGAGGATGAGTTAGAAATCTCAACTCTTGCTAGGCTCGTACCTACGTAAATATCATCAAGATTTGTCTTCATTGTTTTATAGGCATCTGATCCATGATCGAAACCTATCAAGCCTATGAACAATTGATTATCTGGCCAATTGATGTGCTTAGTACATTTAGCATCAATAGAGAGCTGGCCATTAACCCAAGTTTTTACATTGCTTTTTTCTAGATCTACATAAATTAGGTGATGATTCCATTCATTGACATTACCTGGCCATTTACCCCAAGTTGTATCGTTATTGCATGTAAAGTGCATGTGTGTCCAAGAGATTCTAGTTCCATAACCATTCGTGTGATCCCAAACCCTAATAAATTTATTGGATCCTCCTTGGTCACTTGGCGACTCACTTGGCTTATACCACCAAGATACTAACATCATTCTTTTTAATGAGGCCAAATCGGGTAATAGTGGCTGTCGGAGATACCCTCCTGGGCCTTCACCTAAATAGGAGGTGCCTAAGGATCCACCTCTCGTTTTAGTGGATGACTGAAAGGTTACTGGCATTTCCTTCAGCTTACCCCCGTACAGCCACCTGAGGCCTGGGCCAGTCAGAACTGCATCACCATCATGTGCTTTTTGACTAATCATATTTGATTGAACATCATCCCAAAAAATTGTTGGGTTGGTAGGTTCAAAGTTTGAGCCTGCAATTGTAATTGAGTCGTGATCCATTTCCGCACTTGTGATAATAGCTGTAGCGGCTAATGACGGTATTGATATAGAGAGTAAAATTAAACTGAGTAGCAGGCGCATATGAGCCTCCAAATAGTAAATACCCAACAAGTATAGGCTTGTGATTGGCAATGGCGAACGACTTTGATTGCCTTAATGGAATTAAAATGTCTAAGAAAATTATTCTAATTAGCCTTGTCAATTATTGCTTGAATATTTACAAACCGTTGCGTCCAGTTTGTGTGAAGCATGTCACTTGGAGAATGAAATAGCGAAAGAGTTTGCTGCCCCTATGGGTTCTGTAGTGGTGTTTGATAAAGGGTTTAGCAGTCATGAGTGGCATAACTCCCTGACAAAAAGGGGATTTACTGGGTCACACGCATTCGTGGTAATGCAAAATATGAAGTGATTGAGGATCGAGAATTTGTTATTAACGGCAATGTGCTGAGCGATCAGGTTATTCAATACACATCCATGCAGCGCCGAAAGGAAAAATTATTACCGATTAGATTGATTAAGTATCGCGATCATGAAACGGAGAAGGACTACGAATTTATTACCAATCATTTTAGCTGATCAGCACAAACAATTGCTGATATTTATAAGCAGCGCTGGCAGGTCGAGTTGTTTTTTAAGTGGATCAAGCAGAACCTAAAAGTCAAAAGCTTTTTAGGTAACAGTAAAAACGCTGTGTTGACGCAAGTTCTTTCTGTATTGTGCGTTTATCTATTGGTTTCATTTTTAAAGTTTCAATCAAAAATCTCGCAAAGCATGCAAGAAATTTGTCGCTTACTGCATGGCAACTTGTTTGCAAAGCGAACCTTGCGCGAATTATTTGATAAGCGAAGGTCGAAGCTGGATGTCTCACCACAACTTCGGCTTTCATTGGTTAGAATTTAGTGTGGCAGCAGTGGGTCGGTCTCGATTCAATAACAACAATAACTAAGAAATTTTACTCTGACAGCAGCTCTCGTTTTTAAAACACCTTACATTGCCTAGCAAACCAAAAGGCTGCGCCTGACACTACGGCAATTGTCGTCAAAGCGCCTATTTGTAATAGGCTGGTAATATTTGTAGTTAAAAACAGCGTCCACAGTTTTATAAGTACAGCCAGTAACGAGAACTGGCTGAGCACCAACATACTAATAACAACGAGCGGTATAAGAATAATCAGTCGCTCCTGCCAAAGCGATAGCTTTTTAGGTGCTGGCAATTGCTGCATAACCCGCGCACTAAAATCATCATCGGGCAAATAGGTTTGCGCTTGCTGTAAATGCCGCGCTAAAAAAACGTCGAAATCATCACTGGAATGATTTGTGTGATCTCGATTGTGATGTTGGATGATCATGCTACCTGACTCCAAGATGCCAAAAGCGTTTGCAATTTTTGTTTGCCGCGATTTACGTGGGTTTTTAAGGTGCCGAGCGGAACACCCATGATACTGGCGGCTTCATCGTGCGAGAAACCGTCTTCAAAGCATAGCCGTATGGCCAACTGTTGGGCAGGCGAAAGTTGCTGCATAGCGGCTTCTACATCACGTTTTGCGTCAAATTGTTTGAGCTCACAATGCTCAGCTTCCACCTCTTCATTATCGTCTAGCTCGCACCATTGAATTTTTTTACCGCGCCAGCGATTGGCGGCAATATTAAACGCAATGCGATACAGCCACGTAGAAAACCTAGACTCAGCGCGAAATGCACCCAGCGCGGCATAGGCTTTGATAAAGGTTTCCTGCGCGAGGTCATCCGCCAAATGGGCATCGCCGTCACATAAGCGGCGAGCCCAGACGCGCAATTGCGATTGGTAGCGCAAAACCAGCTGCGAAAATGCATGCTGGTCTTTTTTAGCGACTACTCGCGCAATCAATTCCTGATCGGGAATTGACATGTGGCTTAATCCTGCGCCTTAAGTGTTTCTGGTGCTTCAGCTTTTAGGTTGGCTCCCGTGTTAGTGCTTGGGCTAGATAGTTTCCAGATCACCAACTGTGAAATACCCAAGCCGATGAAAATGAAGCCAAATGAGCCGATTTCGATGCTGAACATAATGGTTAGAAATATCAGCCAACCCGTACCCAAACCTATATTGCGCACCCCTTTTTGCATGGTGGCATCATCACGTGGGGAGGCCAGAACAATTCCCGGCCTTGCAGGCATAGCAGGCTTCATCACCGCCGCCTCTTCGCCCAGCAGCATTTCCAATGGAATGTCCCTGCCTTCAGCTAATAATTTATCAATGTTCATATTGATATTCTGCTGGCGACGCGCCTTGGCGCGGTAGTGCAGAACCGCCAGTACAATCAATAACAGAATAGGGCCACCAAACAAGAGCAACATAGCAACCACGGGAATAATGACGTTTGGGTCATGGGTTATG
Source organism: Gammaproteobacteria bacterium (assembly GCA_005801205.1). Taxonomy (GTDB): domain Bacteria; phylum Pseudomonadota; class Gammaproteobacteria; order Pseudomonadales; family Cellvibrionaceae; genus Cellvibrio. The sequence goes on along the minus strand of SYDJ01000021.1, from coordinate 31,291 downwards.
CCTCCAAAGTCAGAGGGCATTTCATGATGAATACTATCGCGCAGCTCATCTATAGCCTTACGTATCTCATCCGAGTTATGCATAACATCAATAGAAGCGCACGGCTCGAGCGCCTCTATTGGCTCTGCAGGTACAGGCTCTCGTTGAGTAATGGGTGCAGCAGGCGCTGTAGCAACAGTCGCCCCACTTTCAGCCACTGTATTGGTAGCGGCAATCTGCGCCTCGCTAGATACCTGAGAAGCTCTTACCGTTGCTGCTTGCGCACCTACGGGCACCGGCTTACCCACCAATTCAGCGGCATAGCTAGGGGTTAAGGCAAAGGGAGAAAATAACAGGCCGATGAGAGCCAAGTTACCTATGACTTTCTGAGCCAATGGGATGATTTTCATAATGGATACTCGTCAGGAATAACAGGTTGAATACTGGGTGACTTACAAAAAGTTCGCCTTCACACCACGACTATTGTTATAGACACCACCTAGAGAGGTTTTGGATTCAAACACCACTTATTTTTATTTGCTGCTTGTTGCGTACGGCTTATTGTTATTTATCTGTGAGCCCACATTAAAGGCTAAATAACCCTCCAGATCCATAGCGCCAAATAAAGTGGTCAATCACCAAACCTCTGGGCATACTGGCCGCCACAGTTTGCCGTCCCTAGTTTGCAAAGTCCCACCGACCGCGCACTGACATTTAGCCGTATCTACAGGACACCTATGACTTTTTTGCGATTCCCGCTCCTACTTGCCTGCTTAGCGTTCCCCGCGTTTGCAGCCACAAGCTCTTCAAGCCCAAATTTAGCAGCAGATCAAATCAGCTCCGCGAAAACTCAGCCATCATCAACCGCGCAGGAACTCTATGCCGCTGCGCAAAATGATTTGCTGCAAATTCGCGTGCTCTTGAAAAACGGCCACAGCCAGTCTGGGGTTGGCTCTGGTTTTCTGATTGGCACCAGCAATTTAGTGATTACCAATTTTCATGTGGTTTCTAAAATGGCGCTAGAGCCAGAAACCTATTTTGGCGAATACAAAGATACTCAAGGCAAAAGTGGCGATATCGAACTCTTGGCGGTGGATGTACTCCATGATTTAGCCGTAGTGCGCATTAATCGCCAAGGCACAGGCTTCTTCAAATTGACCGAAACACCCGCCCCACTCAACCAAGGTGAACACCTCTATTCGTTAGGCAACCCGCTGGACTTGGGTTTCTTTATTTCAGAGGGCACCTATAACGGCTTGAGCCATCGCGGCTTTAGTGAGCAAGTCATGTTTACCGGCCCCGTTAACCCTGGCATGAGCGGCGGCCCCAATGTAAAAGCCGATGGCCAAGTTGCGGGGGTGAATGTAGCGCACCGTCGCGATGGCGAACTCGTCAGTTTTTTAGTGCCCGCAACTTATGCGCAAAAACTCTTTGCCAGCATTACCCCAGAGAGCAAAGCGCCAGCCGATTTTAAACCCATTATTGGCGAGCAATTACTCGCCTACCAACGCGTGATGATGGATACCCTTTTAGCCACGCCCCTAACCCATAAAAACCTAGGCCCCTATTCTGTACCAGTGCGCGAATCAGAGCAGGTTCGCTGCTGGGGCAGCTCAGATACCAAAGGCGAAAAAACCTATAACACCGATCAAATCAGCTGCCGCATGGAATCAGCCATTTATGTTTCCGATGATTTGCAAACCGGCAATATTTCAATTCACCATAAATTTACTCAAACCGATACATTAAATTCGCTGCGTTTTGCACTCCTGATGGGTAAGTTTTTTAGCAATCGTGTAGATAGCAACACCAAAGATGAAGATGTGACCACCTCGCGCTGCACTGAAAAATTTATTGGCAATAATAATTTCAGTAGCCGGGCAGTAGTCTGTGTAGAGGCCTATCAAAAATTTTCTGGGCTCTATAACTTTTTATTGATTACTAGCAGTACTGATGAGCCACTCATGAACCTACAAAGCCGCTTGGTGATTAACGGCACATCCTACGAAAATGGTCAGAAATTTATTTCGCAGTTTTTAAATGGCCTAAGCAAAACCAAGGAGGCAAAATAATGCGCCTCTTTTATTTTGTAGAAATTCTCAACCACAGCGGCGACGTGCAAGCGCGCCATAAATTTTCTGACCTGCCCATTCGTGTAGGCCGCAATTACAGCAACGATATTATTTTGGATGACCCGCACACCGCTGCAGAGCACGCCCTTATTGAATTGAATGAACATGGCAAACTCATAGCGCGCGACCTCGATAGCCAAAACGGATTAAAGCTCAAAGGCAAAGTGCATGCACAGGTGGAGCTAGATGGCGACACCATTGTGCAACTGGGTCGCACCTTAGTGCGCGTTCGCGATAGCCACTATTCGGTCAGTGCAGAAGTGAACGATTCTAGCCACAAACACTGGCAAACCTGGCTTATGTTTGGCTGCGCTATCGTCATGATTTGCGCGCTTTCGCTAAGTAATTCATGGCTAGGCGACATCGCCAATAACAAAGCCTCTGACTACATCATGGATATGACCAAGTGGTTAATGTCAGCCGCTGCATGGGCAGGAATTTGGGCTTTAGCGAACCGTGTGTTTAGCGGCACGGCTAATTTTGGTCGCCACTTGCTCATCTTTAGCGGTGGCATTCTCGCATTAGATGTGTTGGATCAACTTTACACCTTCCTAGGCTTTGCTTTCTCTTGGGAGTGGTTCACTTACTATCAAAGCCATTTACAAATTGTCGTAGTCGCCATAACGATTTATTTTCATTTGTGCCTTATCAATAACAAGCGCGCAATGCTAAAAATTATTTGCGCGTCACTCGCGCTGCTGAGTTCTGGTTTGATATTCATGGGCAATTATCAAAGCACCAATCAATATGCAGACAAACTCTATATGAGTGACGTTCTGCCGCCCGCAATGCGGTTAAGCCGCAACCACAGCCTCACAGAATTTGATCACTCAATTCAACAACTCAAAGCGGATATTGATGCCGAGCGCGAAAAAGCCCTAAAGGAAAAGGCTGAGAAAAACAACACAAATAAACCCTAATGTGCAGCTAAAAGCGCAGCACGTTGAACCAGTGCTGCGCACTAAACACTCAAGTTTGACGATGCCGATTTAGCGGTCAAAATAGCAACGTCTTAAGCCATCACTAGTGACGTCAGTAGTTCCACGGGAGAGCTAAGACCTTATTAACAAACTTATGCACAGCTTCTGTGGACAAGTTTTCTAGCACTGTATAAAACCCACCGCGCTGTTTACAGTCGGATCAAAAAACACACAACGAACCTAGGCTCTATAGACCCTTTAGATATTCAGTGACCACATGACCTCAGAACTTCATAGCCGCCCTGCCGATACGCTTATCGTCTTCGATTTTGAAACCACCGGCCTATCGCCGGATATGGGCGACCGCAGTATTGAAATTGGTGCGGTCTTAATTGAAAACGGGCAGATCACTCAGCGCTTTCAACAACTGATGAACCCCAGTGTTCGCATTCCGGTTTTTATTGAAAACCTCACTGGCATTACCAACCGCATGGTGAGTGAAGCGCGCAAAAATAATGAGGTGATGGCCGAATTTTTTGAGTTTATCCACGGCCACAATTTGGTTGCGCACAATGCATCCTTCGATGAGCGGTTTTTGCGCGCTGAATTTAAACGCATCAAAAAAACCTTTAAGGGTGGCATTGCCTGTAGCCTTTTAGCATCGCGCCGAATTTTTCAGCAGGCGCCCAACCATCAACTCGCCACATTGGCAGAATATAAAAATCTGCCGAGCGATGGGGTTTACCACCGTGCACTGGCCGATGCTGAAGTCACCGCGCATTTATGGCTAAGCCTACTTACCGAGTTAGAGCATAAACATGACTTACAAGTGCCTTCCTTCGCCTTTATGGCGCAGCTGTGCAAAACACCCAAACATCAATTGCATAGGTTGCTAAAAGCCAGCCAAGCAGTTAAATACACGGGATAATCAACGTGCGCCAGCATTGGTAATCAGGGCAACTGCCCCCAAGTATCCAAACAGCGAATTAAGCCTTTCGCATAACGGCTGAATATCACTTATGATGCCCAACATTCTTCCTTCTCTAAGACGGTAACTACTTATGTTTACTCACCATAAAATTACCTACTCGGAAATTGCTTCTTACATCCTTATAGCAATCGCACTTGTAATGATCCTCACCCATGGATTGTTGGTGGCCTTGCTTGCTGGCCTTTTGGTGCATTCATTGGTGGTAATTTTATCGCCCAAGTTTGACGAACAGGTTGGGCGCGGGCGCGCGCGCTTAGTGTCTGTGAGCGTTATAGGCACACTCATTATTACCGCACTCACACTGGCGGTATGGGGCGCGATTAGTTTCTTTCAAAGCGAAGCAGGCAGCACTCACGCCCTCTTGCAAAAAATGGCCGACATCATAGACGCCTCGCGGGAGCAGTGCCCGCAGTGGGTCTGCTCGCACCTCCCCGGCAACGCAGAAGAATTGCGCGTCTTAATTACCAACTGGATGCGTGAACACGCCAAAGAAGCGCAATCAATCAGCACCAACGCCAGCCACACACTCGTACGCATTTTATTGGGCATGATTATTGGCGCGATGATTTCACTGCACGCACCCAGCAAATCGCCCATTGCTCCTCTTGCTGCGGCGCTCTTGGACCGCGTAAAAACGCTCAGTCGCGCCTTCAAAAAAGTAGTGTTTGCACAAGTGCGAATTTCAGCAGTAAATACCTTTGCCACAGGCATCTATGTATTAGTCGTTTTACCGCTGCTTGATGTGAATTTACCTATGGCCAAGAGCTTGGTCGTGATTACATTTATGGTGGGCTTACTGCCGATTATCGGCAACTTAATATCCAATACTATTATTGTGATTGTCGCCTTGCCATTTGGCTTGCCCGTGGCCTTGGGTTCACTCGTATTTCTGATTGTGCTGCACAAACTTGAATACTTTTTGAATGCCAAAATTATTGGCACACAAATTCAAGCGCGCGCGTGGGAGTTGCTAATTGCAATGCTAGTAATGGAATCTATTTTTGGTATTGCGGGAGTTGTTGCTGCGCCAATTTTTTATGCGTACATGAAGCAGGAATTAATAAATCGGCATTTGATATGACCTGAAGCGATATCATCTTGAACTGATCGCCGGCCCAACCCACTTCCACAAACAGGCAGGCGATCCATCAAACAATGCTAAAGCCCCGCTATAAACTTCATTTGCCCAGCGCTATTCACCTCTAACACCAATTGCAAATCGTTATTGATAGTTTGAGTTTCTTCGCCATTTAAAATCAAGGTGGTTTTAATGGGGTAGACGCCTTGCGGTAAGCCTTCCGGCAAGGTGAAGGTGAATTCGTTGGTGTAGCGACCAGCGCGTTTAGTATCATCGTTCACATCTTTAGTGAGCGATTTTAATTCTTTCGTGTGGTCTTCATTGTCAAAAATAGCCAAGCGCTCTTGAATCAGCGTTTGTGACTGCTCGCGCCCCGGCACCACTTCGATATCCGATTGAATAATCACTTTCTTGCCGGGCTGCACCACACTGCCGGGCAACGCGTTGGTACTGTAGACCGAGGCAACCGCTTTTTCTGGCAGGTTTTCATGCTGTGTTTTGTAATCTGTAACGACACCTTCTTCATCTGCCACTTTTTTTGCGCGGTGTTCAATAACCATATCCGCTATATATTTTACCGCAATAGCGACCGCCGCCACTTTTGCCACCGCCAGCAAGCGTTCACGGTTTTTACAACCTTGATCGTTCTTTTTGCATTTATACGATTTGTCAAAAGCGCGCCCAACGTCTTTTAAACTAAACGCATAAGTTTGGTTAACACATAAAACAGCAACCACGATCACGAGAAGTTTTTTCATAGCCATTACCTTCATTTATTTTATGGTGAACCCAGTTTCTTTAATTTTCCGCTGAATATCTTGCGCGCGCGTTTTGAGTGACATTGCTTCAGCATGGTTGGGCACTATATCCAAGGCCGCCTCTGCTTTTGCGATAGCACAGGTGTAATTTTTTTGCTTCTCCAAACATTCTTTGGCTTGGCTTAATATTTTCGCAACTTTGTCTTGCGCATCGCGAATTTGTTTATCTGCTACGGCTGCCGTTTGCTTAACTTCCATGGCGGGGCCATTGGCGGCATCTAAGGCTAGGGTTGCATCTGCTTGCTTAATGGCACACTCGTACTTTTTTTGCTGCAAGCAGGTTTGCGCCTGCAACAATGAATCTTTGATTTTTTGCTGTTGCGCCAAAGCGACTAATTTACCCTGCTGCTCCACGGTTTGTAGTTTCACATGCATGGCATTCACTGCGGGGTGAGATGCATCTAGCTCAGCCGCTTTTTTAACAAACAGGGTTGCACACGCGATATCGCGATTTTGCAAACAGGTTTCCGCTTGTTGCAGATTATCGCTAACCGCTTTGTTTTTGCCTAAATCATTCGCCGCTGCCAACAGTTGCTGCGCACGTGAATTATTAGCATCTAATGCCAACACATCTTTCGCTTTTACTTGCGCACAGGCGTCATCTTGCGCGACTAAACAATTATCGCCGTCCTGCAAGAGCTGTGCGATTGTCTGCGCTTCTTGTTGTTTTTGTTGCGCCAACTGCGAAACCTTAATCAATTGCTGGGCGACTTTGTTATCGGCATCCAAATTAGACACCAACAAGCTGCGCTCAAGTGCACAGGCAAAATCACTCTGTGCGAAACAGGTTTGCGCCTGCTCGATATTTTCTGTAATCGTATTTTCAAGTTGCACTCGCGCTTGGTATTGCTGGTAACCCAACCAAGCCGCACCACCTATAGCAATAACTGCAAAGACTACAGCCACACTCAACGCAACAGTGCTTCTGCGCGGAAACAGCTCCACCATAAATGCGGGCACGCTGGGTGTGCGCTGATTTTTTTCTAGCGCTAGTGCATGACTTAGTGCTCTCCATTCACGATGACTTAAGCTCGCAATCGGTTTGAGCTTTAATCCCAACTGTTTTGCTTCAAACGCGGAGTGACTTTGATAAGGATGTTGCCCAGAGAAAATTTCATAGGCAACACAGGCGAGCGCATAAACATCATCAGTAAAACTCAGCGGCTCATCGCGAATCATTTCAATGGTGGCATAGGCCGGTGTTAAAGCGCCTAACTGCCCCGCATCAAATTTATGTTTTTGCGTTTCTTTGGAAGCAGCGCGGGCGATACCAAAGTCCAGCACTTTGGCGGTGCCGTCATCACAGATAAATACGTTCCCCGGTTTAAAGTCGGCGTGAATAATATGGCGTTGATGCGCATAGGCCAGCGCCAAACAGAGATCGCGCACAATGGCTAAGGCTTTCTGCTTAGGAATAGCCGCTGCGGATGACTGCTGATTTTTTAGCACGCGGTCGAGCGGGTTACCCTCTAACAACTCCATGGTCATATAGAGCGTATCGCCATCGCGATCAAAATCGTGCACGGTCACAATATTCGGGTGCGCCAGCGTGTGGGATTTTGCGGTTTCTTGCTGCAGGGTTACAAAGGCATCAGGGTGATTTTTAAAGGCTGCGTTGAGCACCTTGGTGGCAATATAAGGGTTGGGGTCTTCCGCCTCCACTTTGCGTAAATCCTTGGTGCGATAAACCGTACCCATACCACCTTGACCAAGGACATCCTGCAATAAAAAACGCTTTTTCAGCAGGCTGCCGCTCCCGCTACCGGCCTGAGCTTGTTGGATAATCGCTTGAGCTTCGGCAAAGCCAGAGGATGTGTTATTGCCTTGGGTAAATTGCGTGTATTGCGCTGCGGGTGCGGCATTAGTCGCCGATGCAGCCTTAATCGCCCTGCTATCGGGAAATAATCGTGTTTTATCATCTGCATTTGCCGAGTCTAGTTGCGAGCGCTCAGTAATGTCGTTGTGGTTGGTCACGCGCTAACTCCCTTCATTCAACACATAAGTACACATTAAGTGCCAAAAGGTTAACAATGAAGTGAATCTTACCACTCACAGATAAAGAATGTAGCGCAAGCACCAAGACTTATCGCACAGCAATAAAAAGGGATCACAGAGATCCCTTTTTCAGCAAAATTATAAGCGCTTATTTATTCGCACTAACCTCCACCTCATACCACAGAGTCGCGGTTGTGCCATTTAATAAAATGCGCGCCTTGCCGCCATTGTCAATCACACCCAATTGGGTTTTGCGCTGACCTGTTTCATTCAAGCTCCACACCTTGGTATTGGACGACGCAAAAGGCAAATCGATAGTTGCCGGAATCACTTCAATCAGCGTTGGCGATTTACCCCAATTAGTGCTGACACTGGTGTGCGCAGCATCGTTCCACAACATGTTGGTATTCTCCACATTACCCGTGAGCACCATTAACAGCTTGGCCGCTTCAGTTGGTTTGGCAAAACTGCCCTCTTGCAAACTTAAAGACACAGTCGCCCAATTAAACGTTGTTGGCGCTACCGCAATAGTGACATTGCCGAGCGTAAAACTTCGTCCGTTAATAAAGCCGATAACCGATTTGGTTTTTGCGGTATCCACCGTTACCACACCTTTTTCAGCAAGACTGCGATTCCAGATCAACTCATTGGTATCCGAGGTTAAGCTTGTGCTGGCCGACGCCGTTGGCGCGACACTTAATCCTTGCGGATTAGCAGAAACATCTAACGCAAAACGTTTCGTCAGAGGAACATCATCCGGCACATTTAAATGTGAACCGTTGGCAACATTCCATGCACTACCTTTGTTCGCCAATACCGACAACTCCGTAGCAGGGCTCCAATTCATAGCAACTAGATTATTTGCAGCAGCCACATCGCCACGGCGAAAAATATTCGCTGCAATTAACATGTTAGCCATTTTAGTGGGGTGCGCGTTCATACTGAAAAAATCGCTGAAATAACCTGCCGCCCAATTGTCATTACCGCTGGCATCGTAGGCGAAAAACATAATGCCATCCCAGTCTTGCAACGCACCGTAAGCCGCAGCGAATAAAGGCCCTTCCGCACTATAAGCAACAGGCGATGCATGTTGGTACTCTGAAATGGTAAACGGCATACCTTTAATACGCTGTTTGGAAAGGCCGCTAATAGTGCTATTAATGGTGTTTACCATAGACACATTATTTACCTTCCAATTTACCGCATCCCAATCTGCACCCGGAAACTGCGGGTGCTGCCAATAGGCGTGAGCATCGGCGAAATCCATTTGTTTTTGTGCGCTCGGCGGGCTGTTCATAATCGCGGTGCCTGTTACCAACCCGGTAAACTTCAAATCGGTTTTAATATAATTTTTCATATCCAACCAATAAGCAGATTCAATAGCGCGCAAGAAATCTGCCCAATCTAGGCTGCGACCACTGGTGTAACCTTCGCTACGCAAATTGCCGCTGATATTTTTCGCCTCCAGCGTTTGACCGCTCGGCAACTTGCCAATACTGCCGCCGCTTTTAAAGGAGACATTCGCCACATACACAGTCGCAAGTTGATTGCCGAAACCATTGAAATTAATACGCGCATTCGTCTCGCTCGCACTGGCAATAAAACGGGTTTCAAAATATTTCCAAGTACCATCGATGCTATACGTGCGCGATTCAAGCGTTGACCAAGGATCATAATTTAACCCCAAGGACACACCGAGTGAACGTGCACTATCAGCCTTCGCCCAAAAACCCAAGGTGTAAAGTTTATCTTTCACAATGGATTGCGCGCCCTGATTAAGTTGAATATTCCAGCTCGCAGAACCGACTTTACTAACGGTAATTTTCAAACCGGCGCGACCATCAAACGTACCCGCTTGCGTGGTGGCGGTAGCTGAATCGTGTTGCTCAAAATTCCACGCAGCAATACCAGATGCAAAATCGCTGTTCGCTAATTTTTCGGCACCCAAAGGTTCGTCCAACGCACCCCAAGCCGTTTCAAGCGCTGCGCTATCGGCATATTTATCCGCGAGCCACGTATTCCATTTAGTATTCAGCATGGTGCGAAATACGCTCGGCCATTTATCTACCGAGCCATCGTAATACTGCTGAAAAAATCCGTTTTCATTGTTGATTTCCACGAAGGCAACAGCGGGGTCTTCGGCGTAAGTTAAATTGGTGTAAGGATTTTTATGGGTGAGTAAATTGCGCGCATATTCTTTTTCCAAATTGCGAAAAGTGTCGTTCACGAAACCTAATACATGTGCCTGTTTCCAACTCAGCAGACTCAAGTCTGCAGGCAAACCATCAGCAGGAAAAAACTCGCGGGCATTAATCAAATTCAAATTGACGTAAATACCATTCAATTTGAGCTGGTTAATAAAGTAATCCAACCGCTCCAGATTGGTGGCATCCAAAGTGCGACTGGTACCCGCCGCGTAATTGATAATGCTCTTAGCGCCAAAGTGGTTGTCCATATGATGAAAGCGGACGAGGTTTACACCAAACTTTGCTAAGCGCTGGGCGATTTTCTCGGCGTTTTCATGGGATGGCATAGTCGAGCTAGCGGTGATATTCACCCCCAGAAAACGCTCGCGCTCAGCGCCAAACGCAAAATGGCCATTGGTATCCACCTTAAGTGCCCCAAATTTCCCCGCAGGCGTATGGTTGAGCAAAGCGCCCACTTGGGTGATACCGGCGGCCTTATCATCAAAGGGCAGCACAAAACCGACCATTTGATTAGCCGCTGCAGAAGCCACACTGGCGCTGCGGGACGAACTCAGCGAACTCGATAATGCGCTACTGGATGCAAGCGATGAACTGCTCACCACCGGCGTAGAGCTTATGGGCGCCGTTCCGCCCCCGCTACCGCCTCCACCACCACAAGCCACCAAAGATAAGCCGAGAAGGACGAGAATTAGAGAGGCGATTATTGGCTTTACACAAGATATCAGCCGATTAGCGAGCGAATGGATTTGATAAGGTAATGGCATATTAGTGCTCCCGCATTGAATTGGTTTTTATTATGAGGCTCTCTATAAGTAAGAATTGCAGCCACTACGCACTGCGATTGGCTAGAGTTTATAGAAGAGTCACCCAATTCGACGTAAAGATATGCAAACAATCCATTTGTGGCTTAGACATGTTTTTTGGTTGACAGCGCGGCGAAAAACGGGATAATGTCGCGTCCTTGATTTCAGACCGTAATTCGGTTGAATCTCCGTATTTTAGATTTCATTTTTAAGCTTTTTATAGGAGCACCACGGTGGCAAACTCACCCCAAGCCAAAAAACGCGCGCGTCAAAACGAAAAAGCTCGCAAGCACAACGGCAGCATGCGCTCAATGGGGCGTACCTACCTGAAGAAAGTAATCAGCGCTATTGAAGCTGGCGATAAAGCCGCTGCAACCGCTGCTTACGTTGCCGCTGTTTCTGTTATCGACCGCATTGCAGACAAAGGCCTTATTCACAAGAATAAAGCTGCTCGTCACAAGAGCCGTTTGAACGCAAAAATCAAAGCATTGGCTTAACAGCCCTGCTTTTGCTAGCCCAAACTAGCGACCCAAAACCGGCTTTTGCCGGTTTTTTTTCGCCCCTAATTTGAAGATACCCACAAAGCAGATCAGACTTGATCGCAAAGCCAGCCGTTAGGCTCATAAAGAGCAAAAAATCATCTATACAGTGTCATAAAAACAGATTACATTCGCCGTACAATTTTGGCCGCGCCCTATTTTACGGCTACCAATAACAAAGAGTGCACATACTAAGAACGGAGTAATCTCTATGCTGCCACGTGACCACTATCTAAAGCAGTCGTTTGCCGATTCCGTACATTTCCCTAACGGCTTTGAAAAAGGCGGTTTGTCGGATATTCAGGCGCGTCTCGTTCGCAAGAACGGTACGCTGATTAGCGCTTTATGTAGCGATGAAGTCTCTGACCCCACCCAGGAAGACCTGCACATCCTTAAGGTCATCGCCAATCAAAGCTCGCCTAAGAATCCCGTTGAGCAAGCTTGGGTTAAATATTTGAGCGTGGTTAAAAACCTCGCTGCAGCAAGCCCCAAAGGCAAAAGCAAGGCAAAAGCTAAACCTGTCGCGGAAGCTGAACCTGTGCCCGAACCGATTAAGCCCGCAGAACAAGCCATAGAAAAACCTGTAAAACCGGCCAAAATAGCGGAAAAGAAAACCGGAAAAACGGCTGAAAAAGCACCAGCAGCTAAACCTGCTGCAAAAGCCCCAACCAAAAAAGTTGAACCAGCACCCGTTGAAGTAAAAGCCAAGGCCGCAGCCAAGAAAGAAAAAGTGGAACCCGTTGCCGCAAAAGCACTCGCCAAAGCGACGGCAAAAAAGGCAGAACCCGTAAAGGCCGAGCCCAAGAAAATAGATAACAAGAAAGCCGATAGCAAGAAGGTGGAGCCTAAAAAAACCGCCCCCAAAAAGGCAGAGCCACCGAAGGCCGCAAACAAGGCTGCAGCGAAAGTAGAAGCCAAAAAGCCAGCCGTTAAAAAGCCGACCAAAACTAAATAGCCCTAAAGCAAACATAAAAAGGCAAATTAAAAAGATAAAATGCATAAAAAAGGCGCTGTTACAAACCCTGTAACAGCGCCTTTTTCAGTATTAAGCTGAGTGTTATAGGGGCAATAACACGTCCACCTGATACTGCTTGCCCACCACTATATTCTCGATATGTGGCTCCGCCAATTGCACACCATCCACACTCACCGTAATTTGCGTAACTGCAGCGCGCTGAATATTCACATGGAAGGTCGCACCACGGAATTCACGCACAGCTTTCGCTTGCGGCCATTCACTGGGCAACTGCGGATTAATGGACAGGCCTTTAGCATTGCCCTGTAGACCAAACAAACCCTCTACTAAGCAGCGATACACCCAAGACACAGTACCGGTATTAAACAACTGGCTAGAGCGCCCTGCCGTACGTGGATATTGGTGATAGGCACCGCGATAATAATTGGGGATAAATACTGGCAACTGACCGCGCTGCAAATAATCCTGCTCACTTGGCCCCGGAATCATTTGGCGCAGCAATTTGTAAGCGCGATTGGTTTCGGCAACGGTGTACAAACTGTAAATATAGAACACCGCTGCGTGGTTATAGACCGAGCCATTTTCCGCTGAGCCGGGGTGCTTTTGGGTCACGCGACCAACATCATCACGCATGGCCGTATAAGCCGGCGCAAACATGGTTACGCCGTAAGGTGTTTCCAATTGTTGCTCAACTGCTGCCAACATTTTTTTGCGCTGCTCGTCACTCGCCGCCCCCCCCAAAATTGCCCAGCTCTGTGGATTCAAATAGATGCGTCCTTCTGGGTCTTTGCTAACACCAAACACCACATCATCGTCGGTAATGCCACGCGCAAACCAATCGCCATCCCACAAATATTGATTGACGGCTTGATTAACATCTTTCGCACCTGAGCGAAATTTTTCAGCAATTTGCTCTTGCGATTGCTGCGTACAAATATCGGCCCACAAGTTTAATGCGTATGCGGTAGCCACCGACAACCAACCCGAAACACCTTTGCCCTTGTAGCCCACCATATTCATAGGGTCACACCAATCACCCTGCGCAATAAAACTCAAGCCGCGATAATCGCGTGCGCTCAGCAGCCAATCCATTGCACGGCTGATACGCTCGAACACCGTATAAGTTTTATCGCCTTCAGCATCCGCAACTTGCTCAAGCAAAATCGCGTAGTCGTTGGTTTCATCGAGATAAGCCTTTAAACATACCGGCAACCACACACAGTGATCGGTATGGGGAATTTGGTTGATGTATTTAAGCTCAGCACCTTCCGCTAACAAAATGCCGTCAGGCATAGCACCGCTTACTTCTTGCTGACTCAGCGCATGTAAAAATGCGGCGCGCGTAATGTGCGGCTTGATATAGCTCATGCCCATATTGTCTTGCAGGTAATTGCGCGTTTGCGGATCTGTGGTTAGACGGTTTACATCGCCGTGGTAAAACACTTGGCGCGGCAGCCAGTGATTTACAAAGTTATTAAGCTCTTGATCCGGCGTTTCGATGTGCAAGCAGCCGCGACCAGAACTTACATACGCTTGGTACTCCGCTTTTGCTTTGGCGAAACCTTGCGCACTTAAATATTTATCGCGCAGCTGGATAATTTCTGCATCGTCAAATGCGGGGCCAAATATAAAACGCAATTCGCGCGATTGCTCAGTGCCCAAATAAAGGCGATATTGCAAAACCGCTGCGGGTGTTTCGTAGCGCGCATCGCCTTTCGCCAACAGATCAAGCCGCAAGCCGGATGGATTATGCAACCCGCCCTCACCTTCAAACGCCTCCTGCTTAGCCTCCCATGCGATAGGTTCTTGGTCATGCAGAAAAAAAGTTTTGTCTTTAAAGTTTTTATTTTTAAAGTGATCTGCCACTTTTTGATAAGGTGTTACGCAGCTCGCCACTATGCCGCCCACGTCAGCGCGATATTCCGCAGACTGATTCATCCACGACATAAAACCAATAGGAAAATAAGAATAGACACTGATTTTGCGTGCACTGCCAGAAAAATTAGTAACACGCAGGCTCCACAACTCCACCACATCACTTACGGGCACGCTTACATTCATTTCAATGCGAATGCCTAAATGTTCAATCGTCCACGCCAAATCGCTTTTGCCGACAGAGAAATTAAATTTGTCTAACTTAGCGCGCACTGGCTCGTAGGGCGCAGAAAAAATATCGCCCGTTTCTTCGTCTTTTACATAAAAAAAACGCCCCGGATGATGCGCATAGTAAGGTTGCTCTGGCTGCATAAATGTTTTTGCTTCCAGATTCGGTGCATAGGCATATTTTGCTGGCTCTGGCTGCATAAACTGTGCGATAGCATAGCCGCGACAGGTCATTTGCATCATCATTTTTTGATTCCACAAAAAACCGGCAGCGCGTGGCATTGCGGTGGGATCGGTTAATTCAAAACGTTCGCCATTGTGGGTGGGCTGCAACATGTCTTTTACCTAATTTGAAAATAAATAATTAAAAAAGCGCTGCCTTAAGCAGCGCTTTTGAATCCAAATACTTCTTAAGACCCAGTGTTTTTTGCGGTTAAATCCAACTGGATTTTTTCCATGGTGATCTTATCCAATTTATAAAACACCAATGCACCAATAGACAAAAAGGCTAAAGCGGCAGGAATCACCGACATCAATAAAACTATACCCTCAAGCGACTCCGCAGTTTGCGTCTGGTTAGCTTGATAACCTAGTGCGGTAAAAATTGCCGTGATAACGAGAGTTGCCAATACTGACCCCAGTTTTTGCGAGAACACACCCGCCGCAAATGTCATGGCAGTTGCACGCCGGCCGTTTTTCCATTCATTGTAATCTGCAGTATCTGCCAGCATGGAGAAGGTCAAAGGCGGCTTCACTCCAAGCGCAAAACCAATGAGCACTTGCAAGATCACCATGAAGATAATTCCATCGGGCGGTACAAAATAAAACGCCAGAGAAAACAAACCCGTTCCGAGCATTAATAAAACCAGTAAGGTTTTCTTTTCAAAAAAACGTAACAGAAAGGGCGCGGAGAAAGCGCCTACCACAGCAGACACCATAAAAATGGGCAGGAACTGTGCAGAAAAATCCGGTTTACCCACATAATATTTAAAGTAATACAGTGTTGTACTGGTGCGCAGGGTCAGCAATATCATGACCATCAAATTTAGGAGAAATACGGCGATCCAAGGGCCATTGGAAATCAGATCCTTAATATCATCCCTAATTCGCGGCTGAGTCGTAGCCACTGGAGCAACTCGTTCACGGGTATTAAAAAAAGTTATTGCAAACAAGGTACAGGCTGCAACACCCCAAAACACCATGGTCAATTGCCAACCCAGTATGTCATCGCCCTGCCCCAAAAGTTTCACCAACTTTTGTGTACCCCAAGTAACCAAAGCAGCGCCCACATAACCGCCAACAAAACGCGCGCTATTAATCGCATCGCGCTCGCTAGGATTCGCGGTAATAACGCCGGACAAAGCCGAATAAGGAATGCTGACGAAGGTATAACACGTCATCATCAACAAATAAGTACAGAAAGCCCAGATGGCCTTACCCTGCCCCCCCAAGTCCGGCGTGGTGTACAGCAACACACCAGCCAAACACAAGGGAACAGACCCCCATATAATAAAAGGGCGATATTTTCCATGGCGAGTTTTAGTTCGATCGGCGAGCGCACCAAGGCCAGCATCCGTAAATGCATTAATACATTTCACAATCATCATCATGCTGCCAGCAACCGCAGCAGTGATACCAAAAACTTCCGTGTAAAAAAACAACAGGAAGGCGGAGATATTCATCCAATAAAAATTAAAACCTGTATCACCCAAACCATAACTAATTCGTTCGCGCCAACTGAGCTTAGCAAAACGATCGTCGCTTGTTGATATCGTCACTGGATTACCCTCTTATGATTATTCTAATAATAAAAATCAAACCGCTTAATTAGTCGTGGACTGACGTTTTTTAATTTGATACCCCATATCGACAATCTTGGGCTCATCCATTTTCCCATTTAAACGATTGATCACCATTTCCGCCGCTTTTACACCCATTTCGTAACGACCAACCTGTACACTGGTGAGCGATGGGTTTACAAAACGCGCGGCTTCAATATCGTTAAAACCGCAAAGTGCTAAATCGCCCGGCACATTGATATTCATGCGTTGGCTTTCAAACAGAGCGCCAAGCGCCAAATCATCATTCGCGCAAAAAACAGCATCCACCACACCATTGGTAGATGCCAACAAACTTTTAAATAACTCGCCACCCATTTCAATGGAGGATGGCTCAGGCGAGGTGACAATAAAGTTCTTCCACAATTTACCGGCATCCTCTAATGCCTTTTTAAAACCTTGCATACGCTGCTGCACTCGCTGATCCATACGCGCACCAATAAAACCAACGCGCGCATAACCTTCACTCAACAAATGCGTTGCCACATCGTAACCAGCCTGCCAATGTGAGAAGCCAACATTCATATCGAGTGGCTGACTTAAAATCTCCATGATTTGCACCACAGGTACGCGGGCTTTTTGCAGCAGGTTTTGGCAGGTTTTAGTTTGATCGCCACCCGTAATAATCAAGGCCTCAGGCGCTTGACTTAAGAGGGTACGAATCATTTTTTCTTCTTCTAGTGGCGAGTAATGGGTATCCACCAAGAGCACCTTGTACCCCGCCGTACCCATGACATCGTAAATACCGCGTAACACATCGGTGAATACGGTGTTAGATAGAGACGGAATAGCGACACCAATTACTTTTGACTTGGAAGACGCCAGCGAGCTAGCATATTGATTAGGGATATATCCAAGCATGTCGATTGCCTTTTGCACTTGATGACGTAAAGCCTCAGAAACTTTCTCAGGCTGGTTGATTACCCTCGACACGGTGATTGCACTTACCCCTGCTGCGACTGCTACATCGATCAGCGTGAGTTTTTTTTCAGAGCTTTGTTTAGCTACTTTCATTGTTTTTATCTCGCAAATAGAGACACACATACATCAGGTACAAACCCGTACCCAGCTTTCTAAGGACACACTAACACAAGATGAATGATTGCGCTATCATTTATCAGTATGCTAACATATACACATCAATACGACAATTTGGCAAACCTGTAGATGACTTCTAAAAAAACCGTTTCCAACCCCCAATCCAACACCTATCTAATTATTGTGATGGGCGTTGCAGGCAGCGGAAAATCGACACTGGCTAGCGCCTTGGCAGACATCTACGGCTACGAATATTTGGACGGTGATGACTTTCATAGCGACGAGTCGCGCGCGCTTATGACACAAGGGATCCCCCTTACCGATGAGCATCGCGCACCCTGGGTTGCAGCAATCAAGGCGCACCTGCAAAACAATGCCAAGCAGCAAACCCACACCATCTTGGCCTTCTCTGGCTTAAAACAAAAACACCGAGATATACTCCGCAGCGCAGGCCTACGCACGCTTGTGCTGTACCTCAACGGCAACAAAGAAACGATTCAAGGCCGCATTAACAATCGCAAAGATCATTTTATGGCACCGGCATTATTAGACAGCCAATTCGCCAGCATGGAAGATCCACTCAACGAAACTGATGTTCATTTGATTGAGATTTGGCCGACGCTCGATCAGGTGACGCAAGCAGCATCCAAGTTGATTGATGCCCATCTGCTAGCCCTATAGGGCCACTCTAAACCGCTGCGCTAACTGATTCGATAATCTTGTTGGAAAGTTCACTGCTTACCGCCACAATAAGCCCCACCCTGCCAGCCTGTATCTTGCACAACACTGGCATTACCTGAGGAGCTAATAATGTCGCGAAGCCTTGTTCCCACGTTTACTGCTTTAATTTCAGCAAGCCTTATGGCTATGAGTTGCGGGCTACTCTTAATGAGCTGCGCCAGCACCCCGGAATTTCGCAGCAGTTGCGCCACCGAAAGCGATGCCGCATGGAAAGAACTTTCACTCGCTAAAGCAAAAGGTTTTGGCGGCACAGTGAGCTACACCAAAGCACTAAGCCTTTTAACCGCCGCACGCACCATGCAAGTAGCCGAAAATTTTGATGCCTGCTATAACAATGCGAAGAAAGCCCGCGCATATATTAGCGATTCTTATAAGGGGCAGTAAGCGGCTCTTGTCAATCGCCCAACGAAACACGCACTGCACATTCATAGCGCATAGCGCTTTAAATTTTTGAGAAAAGCTCATGCCAAAATTACGCTGGGGCGTGCTCAGCAGCGCCAAAATTGGTCGCACAAAAGTAATTCCCGCCATTCAAACCTCACTACTTGGCGAAGTGGTTGCGATTGCATCGCGCACTCAAGAGAGCGCGGATCAAGTCGCGCAGGAATTAGGCATTAAACGCGCTTACGCCAGCTACGAAGCGCTATTAGCCGACCCCAATATTGATGCGATTTATAACCCGCTTCCCAATCACTTACATGTGCCTTGGTCAATAAAAGCGATTGAAGCGGGCAAGCATGTGCTCTGCGAAAAGCCGCTTGGTTTGAATGCTGCGGATGTTGAAAAATTAATGAATGTTGCACAACAACATCCACACCTACATGTAATGGAAGCCTTTATGTATCGCTTTCATCCGCAGTGGCAAACCGCAAAAAAATTAGTGCGCGATGGCAGCATTGGCCAAGTGCGCAGTATTCATTCACACTTCGCCTACAACAATCGCGATCTGGATAATATACGCAACAATGCCGATTGGGGCGGTGGCGCGCTTATGGATATTGGCTGCTACTGCATTTCACTCTCGCGCTTCATTTATGACGAAGAACCCCTGCGTGTACTTGGGCAAATTACCCCTTACGCGGGTTATGATGTAGATTGTTTTGTTTCAGGCATTATGGAGTTTGCTGATGGCAATGCGACTTTTACCGCAACCACTAAAAGTGAAGCCGAACAATATGTTCAAATTCACGGCGAACTCGGCAGCATTCTAATTCCACTACCCTTCAATCCAATCGGCGACACGATTACGCACATTGTTTTACAGCGTGAAGGCACGCGCGAAGAAATCGTTCAAATCCCCAGCGATCACTATCGCAATATGGCCGATGTTTTTGCACAAAGTATTTTCGCCAAAGAGTCAGCACCAACCCCCTTGAGCGATGCCTTAGCCAACATAAAAATTATTGCTGCCATTTTTGCCAGCGCAAAAAACAGCCTGTGGATAGCTATTGAATAACAGCTACCTACAAACCTTATCGAATTAATGAGCACACCGAATAAATAGGAAATAATTCACTACAATGAAAACGTTTATTGCTGCATGTTTCGCATTTATCTGTTCACCTATCGCTCTGCCCTTATGGGCAGAAACGCCACCACCCATGCCCGCTGTTACGCAACCTATTACTAAAAATATTGTGCGTATTGCACCGCCTTTGGCAACCCTAATCAAACAACATAAGCGCGACCCCAATGCCGAAGCTGAAATTATTTCGCGCAAAACTGAAATAACCATTGATGAAAATTATTTCAGTCACTCGGTTTCTTATGTGGCAATTTACATTAACAGTGATGAAGCTGTGCGCGACTATAGTCAAACTAGCATTAGTTTCAATAGCTTTTATGAAGACATTCAGCTGGAGTTTGCTAATGTGCGCACGCCCGAGGGCGATATGGATAGCATAAAACCCGATGCCACGCAGATTCAAAGCCCTAGCGATGAAAATTTTTATCAAGACCGCAAAGATTTGCTTTTCTCGCTGCCGAATGTGCGCAAAGGCTCCGTGATTGAATTTCAATATCGCTACACCGACACCAAAAAAATTGTACCCAACCAATGGTTCGATAGTTTCAGTATGAACTGGTGGGAAGGCCGCGCTGCGGGTCAAGGCATGCGTTCAGATGCAATCGCAAATACCGAATTCACCATTACCGCGCCCAAAAACATTAAACTCTTTTACAACGATTTAAGCCGCGCAGGGATTACTTATTCACGCCAAGAAAAAAATAATCAGCAAATACTCACTTGGAAAGGTAAGAACCTTCCGAAGGTTGTATTGCAAGACAGCATGCCGCGCGACGAACAACGCTATACCCAATTGCGTGCCAGCACCATGAGTTCATGGCAGGACGTTGCGCGTTGGGCAAACCAGTTAAGCACGCCGCACGCAGTTACCGATGCAAACCTCGATAAATTAATCAATGAGATTGCCAAGAAAGCACTAACACCCGAAGAAAAAGTGAAGGCGGTTTATCAAACCATTCAAGAAAAAGTGCGCTATGTATTTGCGCACGTGGGTCGCGGTGGCTACGAGCCACACAACGCTTTTGAAGTGCTCACCAATGGCTATGGCGACTGCAAAGACCAAACTATTCTCGCCATTACTATGCTGCGCAAACTCGGTGTTAAAGCCGACCCCGCACTGGTTATTACCCGCTCGCGCGGTATTCCAGACATGCAAATTACTAGCGTTAGCTTTGACCACATGATTGTGCATATTCCCGCACAACCGGGGCTGAGCGAAATTTGGATGGACACCAGCGGCGACAAAGGTTTGTTTCCCGGCTTTTCGATTGGCCTAGAAGGGCAGCCATCACTTATCGTGAATGATGCTACAAAAGATTTCGTGACTATTCCCGAGCTAACTAAAGAGCAACATTTTGCTCACTTGGATTTAACCTTTGATAAATTTGAAAACAAGAATACTGAAAGCCATTTCACCCTAAAACTCGGCGGTGAATTTGAGCAACGTTTGCGCGGCATGTGGCAGTACTCACGCGAGCGCGATAAAAGCTTTCGCGAAATGTTGGGGCATATTTATTCCACCGCTGAAGTGACTAGCCTCAGTGGCAATAACGCCGATAGCTTTTGGCAAAGCTTTAATGTTACCGGCCGCTACAAATTTACCAACGTATGGAATGGCCCTAAAGAACCACTTAGCTATGGTTTTAACATTACGCAATTGATTAATTTATTTACTAGCTTCCGCAGCTTAGATAACCCAAAAGATCGCGTTCAAGAATATGAGATTGACCCCGGCTACACCATTTCAACACGCATAATTTTTGCTCGCCCAACGATCAATCATGCGGCTACCGTCACCAGCCAAGGGCAAAATTTCGACAACGAATTTTTCACGCTTACCCAAAAAGGCCGCGAGGAGAATGGCAACTATATTGTCGATATTACCTTATCAGTAAAACCTACTCGCCTATCGCCACAAGCCTATGCGCGATTCTACGAACAGATTCATCAGCTACTGGATGCCAGTGAATGGACCATCGTTTATCGCTACGATAAAAACGCTGCAGACTTGGCCGCTCTCAAAGAAACTGCTGCTAAAACCGGTAAAGCAGAGAGCTTTATTGCACTCGCAAAATTGCACATTAAAAATGGCCATTATGGTAAAGCCTTAGAGGCCGCTAATCACGCGGTAAAAAATGAACCTAAAAATGCAGAAGCCTTTTACATATTAGGTTTGGCGCAGGGCTATAACAATTTGTTGTACGAATCTGACAAGTCTTTTGCTAAAGCGGAAGAGCTTGGCTTTAAGATTTAGTACCTGATCACGACAAGGATTACTCAGAATACATAGCCCTATGAAAAACGTCACCATAAAAAAAATCGCAAGCCTGTTTGCTTTTGTCTCCGTACTGCTTAGCGGCTGTACGGTACCTAACAACATGAAAATGGCGGGTACACAGCAAACTGAGATGCGTAATACCCATGACAAAAAAGTAGCTATCGCAGTTCCAAGCAACGCACACAAAATGTCATCGCAGTTAATGTTATCGCAAAACATTAACAGCAACCCTCTGGCAGCCACATTCATTAAAAAAGCCTTGGCAGACCCCCAAAATACCGAGCCACTTTATGGCTTAGGCTATCTCCATATGGAGAGCGGTATCGCCAACAAAGACGCTAGCGAACTAGAGCTTGCCGAAATTTATTTGAAAGAAGTTCTAACACAGTTCCCCGGCAATCAAGCGGTATTACAAGCACTCTACAATGTGTATTACGATAACACCTTGCGCAGTCGCACAAGCAATGCGTTTGAAAAGGCCAAGGTAATTTTTGTGCAAATACCCGAAAGTGGGCGCGATAAATTAAACCCGCCTTCATTAGCAAAATATGCAGCCGCCCTATTACAGCAAGAAAAAGATCGTCAGCCAGATCGCCAAGCCTTACGAGAAATATTACTTGCTGCAATTCAAGAATCACCACAAACCGACAATGCTTATATTCAACTCGCCAGTCTTTACAGTGAAGACCGCTACTTTTCACTGGCAATTGCCACCTTAAAAATTGGCGCAGAGAACAATCAATCTTCTACAGATTTATACAAAGCCATCGCCGATACCTATGTTAAGCGCTCCGAGGCCAATGGTTGCAATTACGAAAACCCAACCGACATTCAAAATTCCGGAAAATATTATCAACTGGCAATTCCGCTTAAACCTGAAGATCAAGCTTTGCATACGGCATTATCGCAAGCTTTTTTTGATCAAGATCGCAATCAATTAGGTTTACACGAAGCGCAGCTGGCACTCGATATAAAATCCTCCAAAGAAAATATTAGCCTCAAAGCACAGCACCTTTCTGCCCTGGGCTATCACACACAAGCGATTGCACTATTGCAAAATGCGATAGGCCAAGGCTACAGCCTGAGCGAAGCTGGCTATCATGAAATTTTTATGAATCAAGGTGATTGGAAAAAAGCTGCTGAAGGTTTTAATGCCTACATTAAAAACCGCACCACATTTAGCGTTTACGATTTAATCAAGAGCGATATTATTGCGCGACAAGCACAACTGCAGCCCTGGCTAATCACCCGCCAAGTGGTGACCAGTAACACATGGGAAAAAACCTTGTTGGATTATTGGCAAACGCTTATCAGCGCCGATGATTTGAAAAAAATTGCGCTCACCCGCTGTGAAAAAACGGAATATTTCTTTTATACCGGTTACCAGGATTTACAAGCCGGGAAAACCGCGCAAGCACACAGTAAATTTAAAGCTGCCATTGATCAAAATACTTACCGTTTTATTGAACGGCCCTTAGCCGCTTACTTTCTTCAAAAAAATTAATGGATGAATAGTGTATGAAAAAAATCGTAGTCGTAGGCGGTGGCGCTGGCGGTTTAGAATTGGCAACAAAACTAGGCAACACTCTCGGCAAAAAGAAGAAAGCGCACATCACCTTAATTGATCGCAATACTACTCACCTATGGAAGCCGCTCTTACATGAAATTGCAGTAGGCACCATGGATGAAGGTATAGATGCCGTGAGTTATCGTGGTCACGCGATTAACAACCATTTTTATTTTCGCGTAGGTACACTGGCCGATATAGACCGCACCGCCAAACAAGTGGTGTTGGAACCCATGCAAGATGACGATGGCGTAGAATTTTTGCCATCAACCCGTATTGATTATGATTACTTAGTGATTGCGCTCGGCTCCATCTCCAACGACTTCAACACCCCCGGCATTAAAGACAATTGTATTTTCCTGGATAGCCCTACCCAAGCGCATAAATTTCGCAACAAACTATTAAATCAATTGCTGCGCATTCAACGCCTGCCCAGCAAAGACAGCGACGTGCGTATTGCGATTATAGGCGGCGGTGCAACCGGCGTAGAACTCTCGGCAGAATTGCATCACGCCGTAGCGGAAATTCACAACTATGGTTTTGATGCCGTCACCAGCTCGCAATTAAAAGTCACATTGATTGAAGCCGGCCCACGTATTTTACCCGCGCTACCTGAGCGCATTTCTGCCTCAGCTCACAATGAATTGGTTAAACTCAATGTGGATGTAAAACTCACCACTTTGATTACGTCTGCAACCAAAGAAGGTTTGCACACCAAAGAAGGCAATTTAATTCCCGCCGATTTGATGGTGTGGGCAGCAGGTATTAAAGTGTCAGATTTTATGGCCAATATCGCAGGCTTGGAAACTAATCGCATCAATCAATTACACGTGAATGAATTTTTACAAACCACTCGCGACGAATGTATTTTTGCCATAGGCGATTGCGCGCAATTTATTTCTGCGGATGGTTCACGCGTGCCACCGCGCGCGCAATCTGCCCATCAAATGGCAAGCACCTGCTACCAAAACTTACGTGCACTCTTAAACAATAAACCCCTTACGACTTACCACTATACCGATCACGGTTCATTAGTATCACTTGCAAGTTATTCTACTGTGGGAAGCTTGATGGGTAATTTAGGCAAAGGCACCATGTTTATCGAAGGCAAGTTAGCACGCCTTGTGTATATCTCGCTCTACCGCATGCACCAAGTGGCAATTTATGGCTTTATTAAAACCGGCTTGGTAATGCTGGCAGGTAGAATCAACCGCTGGCTGAGACCGCGCTTGAAGTTGCATTGATGCTTAACAGCCACCAGTTTAATGCTAAGCGCGCAATACTATTAGGCGTATTACTAAAAGGAATATAAATTTCCTACACGTGAGTAAATTTAACTCCTAATAGCTATTTGCTACGGCAATTTAGTTGCAAGTTTTCTAATGGCGTTGTCAAACAACCCGCCAGAATGTAATCTCAAGTTTCTTTGTTGTTCGCAACACAATGTTATCGCCACTAATAATCTAAGATGAACTAATAAGGGTGAAATTATGAAGAAGGTAAGAGACGTACTAAGCGCCAAAGGAAACGACGACACCCATAGCATTAGCCCCAGCGCCACGGTTTGGGATGCGATTAAGTTGATGACCGAGAAAGGTGTAGGCGCACTGCTCGTAACCGAGAACGGCGCACTAGTAGGCATTGTGAGCGAGCGCGATTACTTGAAAAAAGTTGCGCTTATGGGGCGCGCATCGCAAACCACAGCGGTTAGCGAGATTATGACCGCTAATCCCTTCACCGTATCGCCCGATCAAGACATGGAAGCCTGCATGCAGTTAATGACAGAGAAGCGTATCCGTCATTTACCCGTTGTGGACAAGGGTAAACTCACAGCCATGATTTCAATCCGCGATTTATTAGAAAGCACAATGGAAGAACAAAAATATTTAATCCAACAGCTAGAACAGTATATTCGTGGTGAAAGCTACTAAAACGAGCAGCACCCTAACCACGCGACAGCGGTAATCTTGGCGCGATAAAAATCTTCTAGGTATTGCAGAATACTTAGGCGTGCGCCGTTCTGTTTTCTTTACCGGAAGCTCGACAATGCAATCTTGGTTAAAAATAATTTTATGCGCACTGCTCCTGAGCGCTTTTAGTCTTGCAAGTCACGCTAACAACATAAAGGTAATGACGTTTAATTTACGCGTGCCTATTGACCCCTACCCCAATGATTGGAACTCTAGATTACCAAGAGTTATTTCAATCATTAAAGCTCAGCAACCTGACTTTTTGGGCGTACAAGAAACAACGCCTGAAATGCTTGGCGATTTACGAAGGGCGCTTCCCGAGTATTTGGTCATAGGCCGTGGCCGCAATGCTGATGAAGGTGGCGAGGGCACGCAAATATTGTATAAAAAGAACCGCTGGAATATAGATAGGTATGATCAGGGAACCTTACAGCTTTCCCCTACGCCAGAGATTCCCGGTTCAAATGGCTGGAACATGCAATGGCCACGCATATTTACATGGGCGCACCTAAAAGAAAAACGCACCAAAAAATCCATTTATATTTATAACACTCACTTCCCTTTGCTTCCCCAAGAACGCGACTTGTCAGCCACACAAATTTCATCCGCTATTGCTGCACGAAAACATAAAAGATCACCTGTTATATTGACGGGCGATTTTAATGCGTGTGAAAACGAACACTCCATGAAATATCTGCTTGGGGAAGATGGCTCCCCTATCACTATGAAAGACACTTTCCGTTTAATCCACCCTAACAGCAATGTGGGCACTTTTCACGCCTTTGGTAAAACCGAGAGCTGTAAGATTGATTATATTTATGTGCTAGGTAAAATTCGTACACTTGACGCTAATATTCTTAACGAATCTGAAATTTTTTCATCCGATCATTTCGCTGTAACCACGACTCTACAATTTTTATTGCCTTAACGTAGTTAGCTAAAAAGCAGATATGAACAAGTAGACCACTTCAGAAGACATATTTATTGCTCACCCTCACCAAGTACAAATGCCGCACGCGGAAAATTTGCGCAATGCATTACGACATAATAAAGCTCACGCATCTACAGGTACCCATTCATTACAAAGCAGTTGGGCGATGGCAGAAATCTTGAAATAAATTTGCCATCGCCAAACAATTATTTCGGCACTATGATAACGGTATCGCCTTTTTTACCATCATCGCCCGTTGTTCCTGTTTCACCCGTTGCACCAGTATCGCCAGTTGCACCCGTTGCGCCGGTATTACCGGTGTTACCTTGATTACCTTTGTTGCCGGTTTCGCCCGTTGCACCCGTGCTGCCGGTCTCACCCGTTTCACCCGTGTTACCCGTATTGCCTTGTGTGCCGCGCGCACCATCGCTGCCAGCAGAACCTGTTGCACCAGTTTCACCAGCCGGGCCAGGCACAGGGACCAATACAGTTTCTTTACGCTCGCAGCCCGTTAACACCAATGAACCTACAAGCGCAGCGAAAATAAGAGAGGTTTTTAGATTAGAAATTTTAAAAATAGAAAATGTCATAGGAAGCCCTTTCAATGAGTTCGACTATTACCGCACCCTTCCAGCAGAATGCCTTGAGCGGCGCAGACAAATAAATTAGATTTGTTTAATCTGAGCTAAGCATAAGGAGAAAGCTAGTGAGCGACAGTGCGCCAGCGTACACAGCGCGACAACCACCAAACACTCCAATCAATTTCAGTCACAAAAAAATGATGCATGAGTATGTTTCACGTATAACTAAAGTGATTCAGGAATCTTCAGCTCTGTAATAAGAAGACAATATACTAATGAGTGTGCAGTAAAGAATACTATTCAATTCAAAACCCGCCGTGAATACATCCCTGTAGGCTCGGACGCGGCATCCATGCCGCATACGGTTTTGAATCAAACAGTATTCTTTATTTGTGCCCTGTTAGTATGTGTAGACTTAAACCAACGCGTGTTCAGTAAAAATTGCATAGGGCGCACATCGTGAAAACAGATTTATCCAAAAACGCCAATCGTTTTATTATTTTCTCAGTATTTTTTACCGCGCGCGCCTACTATCCGGTCTTGGCGATTTTATTTCTTGATCTTGGGCTCAGCCTAGATCAATTTGTATTGCTCAATTTAATCTGGGCGGCAACTATCTTTGTCTTTGAAGTACCCTCTGGGGCACTGGCCGATACCATAGGGCGACGCAGGTTATTAATTGCTGCTTCGGTACTTATGATTATCGAAATGCTATGCCTTCTATTAGCACCGCGCGATGGCGGTGCAGTCTTGTTTGTGCTGTGCGTTATCAACCGAATTTGCTCTGGGCTTTCGGAAGCCTGCGCAAGTGGTGCCGATGAAGCCTTAGCCTACGATTCTCTGCCCAGTGAAAACCGAGCGCACGCATGGGATAAATTGTTGGCTACCACCATGCGCTGGCGCTCAGCAGGTTTTGTGGTGGCGATGATTTTGGGTGGGCTGCTTTACGACCCGCAGATAATCAATTCTCTTTTAGCTGATAACCTTCAGTTGTCCGCTAATATTGTCCATAGATTGCCCGTTGCTTTAGTGTTGTGCCAAGCACTAGTGTGTTTGTTCATTTGTTTGCGCATGCAAGAACCTATTCATGCTGCGGCTGGCTCAACCTTAAAAAATACGGTTCAACTCACGCTCACCACGGCGCGCTGGGCATTTACCCATCGCACAATTTTAGTGGTGATAGTAATTGGCGTTTGCATTGACTCTATAGTGCGCAACTTTGCCACCATAAACAGCAGTTATTATCGCTTAATCGATTTGCCGGAATGGACTTATGGTTTTCTTGGCGCGGCACTAGGCGTACTAAGTTGGTTCGTGCCGACTATTGCAAAATATTTAAATAATCGTTTTAGCATGCTCGCGAATTTAGGGCTCATTGCGGTTGCATCAATCGTGGGATTAGCGGCATTGATACCCGCATGGCCAATCTATGGCATTATCCCCGCCATGTTTTTAATGACCATCATGGGCTTTCTCGGCTTTACCATTAGCCGGGTGTTACACCAAGAAGCGGATTCGTCAAAACGAGCTACGCTACTGTCAGTCAAAGGGTTGGTCTTTAATCTCGGTTATGGTTTATTTAGTTTGGGATTCTCAGGTTTACTGGCGAGCTTTCCCGATACCCCAGCAGGTACAGCACTGCGCTCCAGCCTACTCTGGCAAATGCCGTTGTTTGCGTTAATGATTATGGGGTTATTCGTTTGGGCGAATAGATATTTGCGTCCTAGAAGATAATAGGTTCTGTATTTATTTCAGTGAGATTACTGATGAGTCAGCCTTGCAACACAAAAATAGTATTGAAACTTTTTGGGCGCTACGCGCACCGAAACGCCATTCTAGGCAGAATCTCCACGAAAGAAGAAATTACCTTTTTAATTGGGCCCAATTCTTCGTTTTAAAAATCCATTACACAAATGAGTCAAGCATGGAAAACGGTCAATATCCTTTATCAAAAACCTTTTCGGATTTTTTTGAATCAGAAAAATCCAGCGGCATAGTGTTAATTATTTGCACAATTATATCGCTAGTAATTGCAAACTCTATGCTAGGCACAACCTATGTTGGCATCTGGAATACACCTATTGCAGGCATGAGCCTTGAACATTGGATTAACGATGGCCTTATGGCGATTTTCTTTTTATTTATTGGGCTTGAGCTTGAGCGTGAACTCTACAGCGGCGAGTTATCGAATGTTAAAAATGCACTGCTCCCCATAGTTGCAGCCCTAGGTGGCATTGCTTGCCCCGCACTTATTCATTTTGTTTTTAATGCCGGAACTGAAACACAAGCAGGCATTGGTATTCCTATGGCCACGGATATCGCATTTGCTTTGGGCGTACTTGCCCTTTTAGGCAGCCGCGTTCCGCTATCGCTTAAAGTATTTTTAACAGCGCTCGCGGTGATGGATGATTTGGGCGCGATTATTGTTATCGCACTTTTTTATACTGCAAAAGTATCAATGATGTACTTAATCTCAGCAGCAGCTGTCTTTGGAGTATTAATTATATTTAATCGCATGCTGCGTATTATGGCCCTAGCCCCTTATTTAATTGGCGGCGCACTAATGTGGTTTTTTATGTTGAAGTCAGGCATTCACGCTACCATTGCAGGCGTACTACTCGCATTTGCCATTCCATTCTCCGCTAAAGCTGATGATGAAGAATCACCTTCTCATCGCCTTGAACATATTTTACATAAACCCGTTGCCTTTATTATTTTGCCGATTTTTGCACTGGCCAATACCGGCGTAATAATTGGCACCAATTGGGCACAGGAATTATACAGCGCCAACAGCCTTGGCATTATGGGTGGATTGCTATTGGGTAAGCCATTGGGAATTATGTTGCTATGTTTTATTGCGGTGACAATTGGGATTTGTAAGTTGCCCGAAGGATTAAACTGGAAGCATATTTTTGGCGCAGGCTTATTGGGTGGCATAGGTTTTACTATGTCAATTTTTATTACTAACCTCGCCTTTGTTGGCAGCAGCGAGGTAATTACCGCCTCTAAAATTGCCGTATTGTTAGCATCATTAACAGCAGGAACCTTGGGCTTTTTATGGCTGAAGTTTTTTACTGAAAAAAACGCTAGCGCGAATTAAGCTTACTTATAAATTTGCGGCGCTTGCCAACAAAACTGGCGCCAAGTTAATACGCATCACATTGACTTGGCGGCCACCCAAACGGGTTTTGCGCACAATTTCCCAACCACGCTTTTGGTAGTAGTCGGTAAATTCCGCTGCTGAGAGCCACAATTCGCTTGCACCGAAATCTTGCGCATACTTTTTTGCCGCTTCAATCAGCAGATTACCCAAGCCTTGTTGGCGCTTTTCGTTCACCACGTACAAGTTGCTTAACCACACATTCGCTGAGTTTGCAGGTATTAATACGCTGCTGTCTGTGCGGTAGCTATAGTTCACCAAACTAACGCAACCTACTGGCGCTTTACCTTGGAGGGCGATAATGGTTTTGGGGATGGCGTTGTGCTGTACGTGCAACAGCAAACGTTGTTGGCGAATGGCGAGCGTGGATTGCAAGCCTTGGCGCTCACATTCTTGATGATGCCACGCTGCAACCTGAGCAAAATGCTCGGGGAGATGTTGTAGCAGTTGAACTTTTAGATCGGATTTTTTTGTCACGGATTACTGTCGCAGATTATGGAGCCATAAAAAATACGCTCCTACAGCATAGTCTGATGGCTGCTGTAGGAGCGTATTTTTGTTGCAGATGCTTACTGGCTTTTCGCAGGCAATAAATTACTAATATCTTCGCCGTGCGCTTGTTTATCGGCATGGTACGAAGATCTAACCAGCGGGCCACAAGCAGCGTGTTTAAATCCCATTTCTTCGGCTAAGCGAGTGTATTCTGCAAATTCATCGGGGTGCACGTAACGGGCTACTGGCAAGTGATCTTTTGACGGTTGCAAGTATTGGCCGATGGTGAGCATATCGATATCGTGATTGCGCATGTGCTGCATCACTTCGATAATTTCTTCTTTAGTTTCACCGAGGCCAACCATCAAACCCGATTTGGTGAGTACATCGGGGCGACGCGCCTTGTATTGCTTGAGCAGCTCTAACGACCAATCGTAATTGGCACCTGGGCGCGCTTGGCGATACAAACGGCTGACGGTTTCCATATTGTGGTTGAACACATCGGGGGCTTCTTTTTCTAAAATATCCAACGCGATTTCCATGCGGCCACGGAAATCGGGCACCAAAACTTCAACCTGCAATTTGGGACTCAGCTCGCGCGCTTCGCGGATGCAATCGGCAAAATGTTG
>SYDJ01000235.1 GCA_005801205.1 Gammaproteobacteria bacterium | reverse complement strand
TTCAATAACCCGTAGCTGATACGTTAAGCCGCGGTATCTTATTTCTCCTCTAGTTGTACTAGACGAATGCTTTCTATAATATTGAAAAACTTTGTCTATATGTATAAATTGAAATTTCTTTGAAAGTCTAATCCAGTTTTCCCAGTCATGTCCCGTTATAAACTCTGGGTTCCATAACCCATGTTTTTGAATAATTTCAGTTCTAGCCATAAATGTATTAAAAACCACCATTAGATCCATGTGCATTTTTAATATTTCTTCGTGATAAATCGCATTTGAATCAATATCGGGAGCACGAACAACCCGCCTCCACTTTTTCACTCCATCCTCCATAGTAAAACTTTCCACTTTACCTAATATAACTGCATCTGGATTTTTTCTAAGCTGAGCAACTTGGGTTTCTAATTTATCACTTGGCCATATATCATCAGCATCAATAGCTGATATAAACTCACCAGAAGCAAGACCAATACCCACATTTCGAGCAGTTGGACTTTTAGAGTTTTCAATTTTCTTGTAGATTATATTGCTATATTTTTTCTGCAGCTCTTTAACGACATCATAAGTATTATCTG
Organism: Gammaproteobacteria bacterium; assembly: GCA_005801205.1. Classification (GTDB taxonomy): domain Bacteria; phylum Pseudomonadota; class Gammaproteobacteria; order Pseudomonadales; family Cellvibrionaceae; genus Cellvibrio. The sequence goes on along the minus strand of SYDJ01000235.1, from coordinate 7,107 downwards.
TAGAACCATCATCAATAATAATAATTTCTATCTGCTGATAAGTCTGCCCCTCAACTGACTCAACGCACTCGTTTAAATAAACAGCGCTGTTGTAGGCAGGAATAACAACTGTCACTAAATTAGAAATTTTTTGATTGATTGACACACTTTACTCCAAGATATAAATCATAATTAAACACTAACCATTGCATCATAAATTTTACGCGCGTATTTTACATGCGCTCGTAACAAATCAACCGACTCAATAAAAAAATGATGCGTGGCAATTTTAGCTTTGTAATTGGTCTGCTTACCTGATCCAGCCAAAAAGTCGTAAGCCTGTTGATTATTAATCGCGCGCTCAATGGAATAGCCTAGGTGAAGAGCACCTAGTGCAATTTTATGGAATTTATTTTCATAATATCCTGATTGCAAATTATATCGCCGCCCCTTCCATACAACATCCACAATAACGGATACAATTTCTCCAGAGACTTGCAAGGCTTGCATAACCACCTCACCACCTTCGGCCTCTAATCGCGCCATAAAATTTGACATAAACTGTTGTGATTCACGTGAATAGCAAGGCCGCCCCCAACGTAATACGTGAAATTTATTCAGCAAATCAAAAAAAACTGGCGCTTCGTTTACAGAAAAAGACCTGAACTCAATAATACCTAGCAGAGCAAGTCTTTCTCTTCGATTAAAATAAGCAAGTCGCGTACTTGAACTCAAGCTCTTCAAGTAGGATTCTAAATCCTGAGGCATTACAAAATAGGACGACTCCTTTCTTTCAAGATAATAAAGCGCACCCATTTCTTTTGCGACATCCTTCAATGCTACGGTGTTCGCCGAGTCAGATATGAGATCAGGCAACTTCCATTGCTGCCATGCAATACGAGAAATAGATGCTGAAAACTCTTTTGCACCACCATGTAGCGCTATCAATTCTGCTGCATGATTGTATTCAGACCGAGGACTAGATATTGCTGGACTGGCAATACCCGCTAATGTCAAATATCGAAGCGGCAGCACTTTTTTTAATAATGAGCGCCCAGTGTAAACACACTCCAGCGGGCGCTTTCGCCCACCGAGATCGATAAGTTTTATTGCTGAATTATTCCCCCAAGTATCTATCCATGCCTGCACCCAAGCCTCGGTTCGAAACACACTATTGCTGCATTGAGTACCGCCTTGGGTGAGGTTTTGCTCCATATATTTATTTTTTACGGGCTTGTTCAAGATGCATTTTAATATCTTTGTTATCTGGCGCGATTGAAATTGCGCGTTCCAGAACGACGATTCCCTCTTTGATATTGCCGCTCTCAACCAAAATCCAGCCAAAGGTATCCAATATTTCAGCTGAGCTGGGCGCGAGTTGCGCCGCACGTTTTGCCAATTCTAGCGCGCGCGGGTCTTTTCTTTCGTAATACAGCCACGCTAAATTATTGAGTGCTATGGGTGAATTGGGTGAAATTTCGACGGTTTTCTCGTACCACGTTAATGCCTCATCTGCTTTGTTGTTATTCTGCGCAGTCACTGCCTGCATTAAGGCTGCACGATAACTCGTGGGTAACTTTTTACTCCAATCATTCAAGAAGCTTTCGACCTGATCTTTTTGTGCAGCTTTTTGATAATACTGGAACAACGACTCTGCAACCATTTCTGATGGCTGGGTTGCCCAAGATTTACGATAAAGCTCTACGCCTTCTTCACTTTTTGTTTCTGCAAAACGAATAAGGCCCTGAATATATAAGCGTGAATGTTCATTTTCTTTAGTTTGTGCAAATTGATCTAATAATTTTTGCGCTTCAGGTATATTTTTTTGTGCGATTTCAAGCTGAATAAGGCTGATTAAATAAAGCACACTTTCAGGATTAAAATTAAGTGCTTTCAGCATATAAATTTTTGCATCTGCGCCTTTATTTTGACCTTGTAGCCAAATTCCATAATTTTGATACAGATTAGCCGCCAGTTGTTTTACATTCTGTGCTTTTGCGCTGCGCTCTAGGGCTTTATCAATATATTTGACCGCTTCAGGCATTTGCTTTTGGTCTTGTAATATTTGAGAAAGCACTGCTGATGTCTGCCACTTGTCTGATTTTGCTTCCAACTGCGTTAAAAATGCAATGGCTTCTGGAGTACGCTTTAGTTCACGTACCAGTTGATACCATTTTGCATAAACAGAAATTTGTGTGGCGTCTTCCGTTAAAAGTGCTTGCCAAGTGTTAATGGCTTTCTGTGGTTGATTTTGTTGTTGATATAGCTCAGCCAAACCTGTGTAGGCTAATATCTTTTCTGGGTTATCTTTCGTTGAAAGTGCCTTTTCAAACATAGCCTGTGCACCGGCATAGTCTTTTTGTACTAATTTAAACCAACCATCAATAAATGAACCGCGTGGGTTGGTGGGATAGTCCTTTTTAAAGTTTGCAATTTCTTGCTTAATTTCTTCATTTTTCCCCGCTTGCATTAGTGCTTTGATGTAGGCTTCCTGTACCACAAAATCCAGCGGTACCGCGTGGTAGGCAGTTCTTAGTTGTGCTATGCCTTGCTCTGGATTTTTCATTGCGTAATGACGTTTTGCCAATGCTAAACGCAGGCGATGTTTTCCTGGGTTAAGCGCTAAACTTTTTTCTAAGGCTTTTTGACCTTCATCACTGCTAGGCGAGTGGTCGAGTAATGCAAGCCCATAAGTAGCAAGAATGTCGGCGTTGTTTGGTTGCGCTGCAACGGCTTTCTTTAACATCTCCAGCGCTTCATCCATTTTTTTTGCACGGAACTTGGCAATGGCTGCAGTTTGAATAAGGGTTGAGGATGCTGTTTCTGTATCAATATACTTGTCGAATAGTTCTATCGCTTGATTGTCTTGTCCTTGCTGAAACTGCACCATGCCCAACAACATTGCGCTGTTTTTATCTTGTGGGAATTGATTTCTTACTTCGCTCAACAGCTTTTCGGCTTCTAGAAACTTTCCTTGGCGGTAAAGCTCCATAGCATCATTGAATTTTTGTTGTGCGACCTTTCCTTCTGGGTTTTCATCGGCAAGGATTTTTTGATAGCGGTAAGCTTCGCTGGTGCGCCCTTGCAAGATTAGTGATTCAGTAAGCTGCGCCAAGACTATACGTCGTTCAACTGTCATGACATCGGTATTGGGCAACAAGCTTATGGCCTTGCTAAAAAAATCTTCTGCTTTGTCATGTTGGTTATTTTGCAAGGCAAAGTTACCTAACAAAAGATAATTTTTTGCACTGAGATTTTCGCTTTTTGCTAGCATTTCCAACTTGGTGGAGGCGGCCTCTTTGTTGCCTTGCGATGCAAGATAATCAGCTTCAATAATGATGAGTTCATTTTTCGTATTAGGCATTTTAGTTAATGCCGCAACGGCCTTTTCATAACCTGCTTTATCACCGAGACGAATATAGCTTTGCGCCAGAATAGCTTCTTTGCGTACTGCCAATGCCGGATCGGCAGCTTCATTCACCGCATAGTCATTTAGTACATTAATGGCTGAACGAAATTTACTGTTATTGATATAACTTTCGGCCAGCTCCAAATTGACACTGGGCATTTTTTTACTCACCGACTCGAGCAATTTTTGCGATGCGTCAAACGAGCCAACTTGATTGTAGATTTTTGCTAAAACTAAATAGCCTGCGGGGTTTTCTGGATCTTTTTCTACTGCGTTTCTTGCTTCAAGCATAGCCGCATGAAATTGGCCTTGACCTTGATAGGTGGTTGCAGAGGTTACATGCCTTGCGGCCCCCTCTTTATCTACCCCCTTATCGTCACTACATGAGACTAAGATTAGGCTCGCCAAGACAACTGAAACCACCGCGAGGCGCTTCAGCGGTTTTTTTGCTGCGAAATGTTGTTCGTTATATTTTTTCATGCTGATCCCCTAGGCTATTTTATGCTGCGCCTTGTTCTCTGTTAAAAATGGTAGGAAACAATTAATCCAACAATGTTTTCTTTGTAATTTTGCATGGCTAACGCCGACGTTCGCTTTTCTTGTTTTGCGTAAACTTCTAATTCTAGACCGCGAGTGATGTCGTAACTCATGCCTACTTTTGCATCATCACTTTCGAAACCTGCACGATCACCTTCGGCGGAAAATGTACGCTCACGATGACTGTAACTAACATCCATTGACACTGCACGAGTGAAGTTGTATCTGAAATTTGTGCCCGCGCTATACTCATCGCCATCTTCGCTCAGCTCGTTATAATCTTGGGTAGATTGAATTATATTTATTCCAAAATCACAACGTTCACACAGCGCCGAAGTTCTCCAAGATACATTGGCCTTACGCACCTTGATAAGATCTATACCTACGCCTTTTGCTGGGGCGCCGCTAGTGCTGCCTACGGCACCAATAGACGAGTTGCCCCCCCCCATAGATGAATCGGTAATCGATTCCGCTAGCGACAATGCGAAAGTGTGAGTGCCAGAAATATAGGATGCTTGGATGTTATAGCTAGGGCTACCAAAGTCTTCCGTTGATATTTTTGATTCTGCGCTGTTATAACCGGCTTGAATGGTGTAGCTAAGCCGTTTTAGCATAACGCTATATTGTGCACTTAGATTCTGCAGCTGGTAGTCCGCTTGGGGTACAAATTCAAACGTGGCCTCTGTGTGTTGCGCGGTGAGCTGAATTGTATCTGTCTTACTTACACCGTGAATCCAAGCCATTTGCAGGCCTTGTTGTTCGGATTTTTTTTGTTGATCTTCTTTATACGAAACATCGGTATAAGAACCCATCACCATAAATGAATCAGCTGCACTAAAATGCGTTTTCACTGCTGGTGCGATGGTGATTATTTCTTGCGTATCTCGGTTTCTCGCTAAGTCTACTGCCTCGGGAGAATTGAGCATGGCAATTCGGCTATGATTTATGGTCACGCTCAATGGCTGGTAATCATTACCTAGGGTAAGCTGTGTTTTCCCTTCAAGCTCAGTTGCGTCTGGCTGTGATGCGCGCTGAAATGTTTCTTTGTGCACGTCATAGTCAGAGATTAGTTTGCTCCACTCATTTTGATAGCGCGCACCCAGAGTGGCTTGGTAAATTGTTTGTGTTTCTGTAATTGCAAGTTCATCTAAGGAGCTTCGCTTTGCGTTATCGGTAGAGTTATAGTCTGCAGATATTTTAAAATCCAACCCATTGACGCCAGCGTCTTTCGCCTGCACATTGGCAACAGGCAAAAAAACCAGAGAACACATTAACACTTGCTGGGCAGATTTCATTTGCTTGATCCTTTTATGCGTCAGCAAGTTATTAGTGGTTGAAAACCAAGCCCGCGAATTTTTCTTTGCCTACTGCATCAATACCCGCCAAGACTTCGTCGGTCACTGCTTTTCCAAAAGGGACAACCAAGACCGCATGGTCACAGTATTGAGCCAAAATTCTAGCTTCTGTTGACTGTTGAATTGCAGGTGCATCCAACACTATAAAACGATCTGGGTAGCGGCTTCTAATTTCTTGAACCAGCACTTCCATTCTTTTTGAATTAAAAAACTCTGCTGCTGACTCACTTGAACCGCCCGATGGAATGACTCTTAAACGCTCTACACCACTGGGATAAATAATGCGCTTAAGTTGCACCGAAAAATCAGTTAGATAATGCGTTAACCCCAATTCCACTGGCGTAACTATGTAGCGATCGGCTGCAGATGAATATGGATTGCAATCCACATAGAGTGCTGTTTTTTGTTGATCTAAGGCGAAGGTTGCCGCCAAATTGAACCCCACAAAACTAGACCCGCCTTCATTACTCACTGAAGCCACTAACACCACTATGTTGTCTGACTTACTTTTTTGTAACAGCTTGATTCTAATTTCACGAAATGAATTCAGTAAATCGCGCTGACGCATACCGGTAAAAATAACTTTCTTTTCGTAGAGCTCGTCCTGAGTCCACAGCGAAGGCAAGGCCATATTTTTTATTTGTTCGCGCTTACGATGCTCTTGTACAGCCGCTTTTACTGGGTTGTCAGTATTCTCTGTTAAACCATCGTCAATGCTTTCTATCAGCTGCCTGAGGTTATGTTCTTTGTCGTTATCCATCTCTCTCACCTTAACCATGTGCAACTTGCCAATAACCGGCAAGCATCGCGTAAAGAATCATGCATATCCCAGCTATTACAAAAATTGAAATCATATCTTTTTTCAATAGTCGCTCACCTAAGGGAGAGTTGTAATGCGGGATTACACCAAGCATTTCAATTTCCGGTGGCAACTGCTTTTGTAAGGCGCGAGCTGACCGTAAATGTGGGTCTAAGAGTACGTATGCCACCAACAACAAGATAGGGAGTAACGCGCCTAAAATAGGACCAAGAATAACAAACACCATAAAACCCAATCCTGTAGGCTTTAATGGAAAGACTGCGGGCTCTTGAATTCTGTAACTAATGCCTTGGCCTTCTTGATCTAGCGTCATAGAAATACGCGCGTTTTCTTTGCGCGCCAAGAGATCGTTATAGACTTTTTGGGTTACTTCATAATCGCGTGTTAGCTCTGAAAATTCGGCTTGGTTTGAAGCGACGCGTTCAGCACGCCCACGTTCCTGCCCCTGCAATCCCATTAAAGACTCCATGCGACGACGCTGCGCCTTAAGATCTACCTCTGCTACAGAAAGTTGTTTGCGCAATTCTTCATATAATGGATTAAGCGATTTCTCTGAACCGCCAAACACTTCACCAGACGCTTTTCTTTTTTCGATGATTGCATCTAACTCGGCAATTTGCGCGCGAATATTAACGATATCGGGATAGCCTTCTTGATAGGTTGAAAGCAATCGCTCAAGCTGCTCAGTCAAGCTTTGACGGCGCAGTTTAATTTCATCAACTTGCCCTTTGGCTTGTTGATATTGGCCTTCGCTACCCAATTGTTGCTGTAGCGTGTTTACCCGCGCTTGTGATTCTTCAATAGTAATTTTCAAGGCTTCTATATCAGAACGAAGTTGGTTAATGCGCGCACCCACAGACTCGCTACTGCCATCGATATTTTTGGAGTTAAAGTCTTTGATTTTACTTTCGGCCAATTCCAATTGGTGTTTGTAGGTTTGCACTTGCGCATCGATAAAATTATAGGCACCTTGGCTTTCTTCGTTTTTTCTACGCTGTGTATCGCGG
>SYDJ01000020.1 GCA_005801205.1 Gammaproteobacteria bacterium | reverse complement strand
GCCAGTTTGCGTATTTTGGTAATTCAGCGCGAATTTCAGGGTTGCTCAAAATATCCACATAGGCGAAGCGCTGGCCACAGGCCATTACGGCTTGGGATGCGCGCATAGAGAAGCCACACTGAGGCGCATTGGGTGAGCCTTTCATAAATAGAATCACAGGATTCTCGGCAATTTGTTGCTTAATATTGTCTAAAACGTCCATAAACGGCACCTCTAAAACAGTTGACGATAAAAAATAAAACCGCGCCCTAAAAACCTAGTAGCGCACTCAAGTATTCGTATTCTACCCCAGTTACTGCCCAAACTCACCCACCCAAAACATCAAAGCTGACTGTTTCACTACACTACCGCAATGCCTCCCCACTGGCATCAGGCTACAGTTAAGTGCAAGATTACTCCATAGCAAGGGGCTGTAACACGCCCACCACCAGAATGATTAAAAGGTTAAACGCACTATGTTCAAGTTAAGACTGCAATTTTTTATTGTGATGTTAATTGTTTGTAGCCTGCTCACCACGGGTTTGTATCTATTTATTAAATTCAGTTTTAAGCAAGATTTTTGGCATTACATTGAACAAAAAGAAACTCGTTTCGCACAACCTTTGGTGAAAGATTTAGTCGCTAACTTTCAGTTGCAACACAACTGGCTTTGGATAGACGATTGGAATGCCTATGTAGCCGCAACGCTAGAATCAGAAACACGCGAATATATGCGTGCCATGATGAAAAAAAATCAAAATGATCACCGCGAACCACCACCCGACGGCCCTCGTTTTGAAGATGACAACGATAAGAAAAGACCGCCGCCAGAATTTAATAGAGACAATAGGTCTCCATCCGAAAATCAAGCGAGAGATTGGCGTGAGCTAAGACGTATGCCCCCCATGAGTGCGCTCAAATATATTTTCCTTTTGGATGAGAAAAAAACGTTGGTTGCCGGTAAAGATCGACCAATCAGCGAGGCATTTTTAATACCGCTGCTTGATGATAGTAAAACAATTGGCTACGTTGGCATTCCTTTTAATCCTGCTGTGCGCGATTTGCAAGATGCTGATTTTGCCCAAGGTCAAGAGCACAAATTATCGCTAGTGATTTTAATAGCACTTATTATTGCCAGCCTAGCCGCGTTCCCGCTCGCGCATTTACTGACCAAACGCATTCACTACTTGGTTGATCAAGTCAATTTATTCAGTAAAGGCAACTACCGCGAAAAGGTTTCATTGAATGGTCACGACGAATTAACTGAATTGGCCAAGCACTTAAATAATCTTGGCGAAGTGTTGGAGCAAAGCGAACAGACCAGACGCCAATGGGTTGCCGATATTTCGCACGAACTGCGTACACCGCTCGCGGTTCTGCAAGCCGAACTTGAAGCCATGGAAGATGGTGTACGGCCATTAGATCGCGATGCGGTAACGCGCCTTATATCTCACAGTCAACGCTTAAAACATTTGGTAAATGATTTATACGAGCTATCGCTCACTGATTTAGGCGGCATGACCTATCGCAAAAGCACTATGAATCTAGGGGTTTTATTGCGCGACGCTACCCAAACCATACAACCGCAATTTGCATTACAGGGAATAGAATTAAAACTGCAGATTAACGATGAGCCGGTGATTATTTTTGGCGACCAGAATCGATTGCAACAATTGTTTGTTAATCTTTTAAAAAATAGCCTGCAATATACCAATGCACCGGGCTTAACTCAGGTAGTGCTCAACATTGAACAGGAGCACGCCATTATTTGTATTGAAGATACAGCACCCGGCGTTGCTGAAGAGCATCACGAAAAATTATTTGAGCGTTTGTATCGCGCCGATTCCTCGCGCAATAGAACTACCGGCGGTGCAGGTTTGGGTTTGTCGATTTGCAAAAATATTGTTGCCGCTCACGAGGGCACAATTACCACGAGCAACAGCGGATTAGGCGGGCTAGCTATTACTATCAGCCTTCCATGCCAACACCTGCCCCTTAGAAAACAGGATAGCCTATGAATATTTTAATAGTTGAAGATGAAATTGATTTGGGCGCAGTCGTGCGCGATTACCTTAGCAGCAATGATTTCAATTGCACACTAGCGCACGATGCCGATAGTGGCCTTGAAAAAATTCAGAATGAAACATGGGATTTAATTTTATTGGATGTGATGTTGCCCAGCAAATCAGGTCAGATCAATGGCCTGCGCCTCTGCCAAGAAGTTCGCAACAACACCAACACGCCAGTCATTATTATGTCGGCGCGCGTAGAAGAACACGACCGACTGCTAGGTTTTGAGTTAGGTGCCGACGATTATATTTGCAAACCCTTTAGCCCACGTGAATTGGTAGCGCGGGTTAAAGCGATTATGAAGCGCATTAACCCCGAGCAACCCTCGCAAGATTTTCAATTGATTAAAGAATCGCTCACTGCCATGTACGGCCATAATAAAGTTGAATTAACCTTAATTGAATATCGTATTTTAAAAACACTATCCGCACGCCACAACACCATAGTATCGCGCGATGAGTTAATGAAAAATGCCTACAGCGATCACCGCATTGTGAGCGATAGAACCATGGATTCCCACATCACTAAACTGCGCAAAAAATTATTGCCGCTGACCGATAAAGACATTATTCACTCGGTGTATGGCGCTGGCTATAAGTTTCAATTTGGCAATAAATAGCCCCGCTTGTGCTCGGCAAAAAAAAGCCCTAAGCTACTTTTTTGCCGCTCTTCTGTTCCAAAAATTCAACTTCCACAGTCTTTGCACATTTAAAAAAACTACTTTTTTAGATCTCGTCACTAGGTTCTAAACTGCTTCAATAACTCCTCAACTCGTCCCACTTGGGTTTCAAGATGTTTCTGCGAGGTTTGCGCCAACTCACCCGCATCTTGGTTGGTACGCGCCTGTTTTAGAATATTTGCAATACTGTTGTTGATATGTCCCATTTGTTGTTTTTCATCTTCTGATGCATTAGCAATATCCGCATTCATGGTTTTAATTTGATCCACTACGCTAATAATTTCTGCGAAAGCATCGGATGTTTTTCCAATGCGCTCTTTAATGACTAGAGCCTGCTTTTGCGCGCTGTTCATTACCTCTACCGCTTTAGCAGAACCAGTGGACAAGTTAGTGATGATGGTTTCAATGGATTTAGTAGATTCCTGCGTGCGCGATGCAAGGCTGCGCACCTCGTCAGCAACCACCGCAAAACCGCGCCCAGTTTCACCCGCACGAGCAGCCTCAATAGCGGCATTGAGTGCAAGTAAATTGGTTTGCTCAGCAATACTGCGAATAACTTCTAACATTGCACTGATGTTCTGGCTATCGGCCACTAAACTTGAAATGACCTGTGAAGCTTTATCCACTTCACTAGCAACTTGATCAACTCCCTGCTGCGCTAAAACCACAATATGATTGCCCGTACCTGTGCTCGACACTGCTTGCTCAGAGGCTTGATTAGCGCGCCCTGCCGCATCGCCTACTTGATATAAAGAATCAGAAATTTTTTGTACCGCATCTGCAACCTGAGTGATTTCTTGCAATTGCGCACCAGCAACCTGCGCAGTTGTTGCAATGGATTGGGTGATTTGAGCGCTCGCCGCCATAAGCGAATGATTGCTGTTCTGCACCTGACCAATCAATGTTTGTAATTTTTGCACAAACCTATTGAACGCGTGCGCCAAACGCCCCATTTCAGTTTCAGAATTTTCGTCAGGTAAGCGAACCGTTAAATCACCAGAACCCAAACTTAAATCTGCCAACTTTTCTGTCACTACGGCAATAGGGTTAAGTATTAATTTAGTCGCCATAAAATACACAAACGCAGCTACAAGTACCGAGGCGAGAAAACCCAACATCAACTGAGTCTTGGCACCCGCAACCATGGCGTCAATTCGGCTGGTCTCGCCTTCTACTTTACTGTCAGCAATTTCCTCTAAACTGGTAATAAACGCTAATAGCTCACTCACGGTTTGATTAAAGTGTTTAATATCGCTCTCAGCCGCATCACCGTTTTGCAAAGCTGAAAATATTTTTTCACGAATTTTTTTGAAATTCTCTAACCGCTGATGAAGTTCAGTGACTTGTTGTCGCTCGATCAAATCTTGCGACTTCATTCGACCTAGCGCCTCACCAGCACCTGCTACGGCCTCGTCCATTTCTTTACGTGCCACGGCAAGATCGATTTCTTTATGTCGCAAGCGGTTGATGACAATAATTTGTTTCTCAAGCTCAATTTGCCCCTCCATAGCGCCATCTGCCGTATTCCACGCAGGGCCGGTGATATAGGTCAACATCTCCGACATGTCTCCCGTCGCAGAGTAGCCAACATAGGTGTTAATACCCATAGAAACTAAAAATGCGCCCAAGCCCGCAATGATGGATTGTTTAATATTCATATACTGCCCCTAACATCCTTCAACAGATCAACAAGTTTAAATTTACAACGCATCGTCAATTTTAGCTGCATATCAAAATTCAATATATGCACGTAAACCTAAGGCGAACGAGTTATCTACATCTGGCGACATACTGGGATTTTCAATCGCATACAAACTGGTTTGCACGCTCACTGCAGAGGTTACCGGGCGCAGATAACTGAGTTCTAAAATATTCTCTTTGGAAAGTAAATCAGTATTCATGTGTAAAAATGGTGAACCGTTTTTCGCGGAGGCATAAGCCAACCCAATCACATCCTCTTCAACCCAAGCATTGCTCAATGTGATGCCAGCACCTAAATAGGTCTCCAACTGATTTTTATCCGCATCCGCTCGGCCATATTGTAAAAATGCAACCAGGTTGTCAGTTAAAAACTTTTCGCCAATCAGATAGAAGCCGCTATTTGAATCACTAATGCTTTCATCAACAGGATTCTCAACTTCTGCCGTATGCTGCCATGCACCTATGGCAAATTTATAAGAGTTTTCATACTGAACACCCCATTCTATTGCATTGAATAAACCATCAGATTGTTTAAATTTGATATGAGTACCGCGCGGATGATCAGGGTCACCCGCAATGCCATCGTAAGTTGCCAGTAAAAGATATTGATGCTCGCCAGCGATAGTTAAATGAATTGCTGCAGACGTGGTTGAAAAAATAGACGGGCCTACTTGAGCTACCTCTGGGCCAATACCAAAAGACGACGTGGTAAACAGCCCTGCGGATTCAAGCGAATAAAACGTGGAGTTGTAATCATGAAGGCCCGCCAATAATTTAACTGCACCATTCGCAAAGCTATGTTCATACCAAAACTCATAAAGTTTGAGATTATTATCGGTTTGAATATTGGAAATGGTTTGTAAATCACCGGTTAAATCGGAAGGGGCTTTACCATAATTACCCAACACATATATAAAGACATTGCCATTATTCCACCATCCGGCGGATTGAGTATCTATGGCCAAGGTCAAATCCAAATTGGCTAAGTTGCGTGTACCCTCAGCAACGCCACCCTGTAAATTACTCATGGATTCAAGTGTAACTGAATTAGCCCACTCAAAGGCTGGGGGACGATCAGCGAAAACATTGGACGAAAAGAAGGGCAATAGAGCAACTGCCAAGATTTTTTTTAGCATAGGTCAAATCCGTTCATCGTGATGGAATTAAAAGTATAGGACGGATTAAAAAAGATGCATGTAAATAGAGAGGATTGATATTGCGTTGATTAATGCGCCAAACTTTCACTCCACAGCTGAAAGTTTGGCGATAGATACAGCGGGGGTCTAATTACTGGGTTTTTGATTCTGATTTGTCTTTTAATTCTGTCTTGTGCTTCCAACGCGGGGCATCTTTATGCTCAGCTTCAAACACCGCCAGCTTTTGCTTTTGCTCTGGGGTTAAGAGATTGAGAAAGTCTCTGCGTCCTTTAGCCTGAGCCAGTTCTTTTTGCGCAATCAAACTTGCAAGATCCGTAGACAACTTGCTTAACATGGCATCATCAGCATTAGCAGTGATTGCTTTGTCCAACGCGTCATGGGCAGCGCGTAAGTTTTCATGTAAGGCTATCATGCTGGACTCGTTTGCAGCACGCGCCGCTTTCACGGTTTCTTTTTGCGCATCTGTTAAATCCAGTATAGCGCCCATAGGATGTTTACCGTGGCTCATTGGGCCGCCACGCTTGCCATCCATATCACCGTGATGTTTGTGATGCGGAAATGCGTCAGTGATTTTCGTTTCTGCTTCGGCAGCTTCAGTAAATACCGCAAAACTCACAAGACTTGCTGCTATCAGGGCCACACATTTTTTAGCCGTTTGAAATTTAAAACCCATTAGGTTTTTAAGCGTTTTCATAAATTCGCCTCCACAGCGATGTAATTCATAGGTACGATCATTACGATGTAAATCGTCTGCAAAGGATTCTTTGCAGGTGAATTTATTATGCACGCTTGGCGATAAATGAGAGTGCAAACAATGTGGAAGCTTTATGCAAGAAAATGCGAAATCTACTTAAAAGCTATATGTAAGATCTGCTTAGAGAATGGGCAGCCATATTTCCGTGCCACCCATTCCCGCTTCTGGATTGTAATCCTCACCATAGCGCTCAAAAAAGTGGATTGACTGTACGTTATGAGTAAAACCTGAGGCTGGCAGCCATTGATCAAATACCTGATCTATTGTCTCTTTAACTCTAGCGACATGAGTCTCATGAACAAAAATTGCATACTTATGTGCGGGCACAATCAATGGGCTTAAATCTGCAGGCAAATCTGTAAATTCAGTAACCTCACAGGCCGCCATATAGTAATAAGAGCCATTACTACTGTCACTACTGCGCACACATAAACCATAGGCAACCCTATTCCCCTGCTGGTGAGGAATATTGCCAATATAAGGTGCAAACTTTTGCCAAAGCAATGGAATCGTTTGCGCGCTTTGCTCATTAAGTGGCTCGCGCATACCCGCCAATAATAAGGGCGGCAATTCAACAAAACGTGGAGTTAAATTCATTTTATAATTCCTTTGGTGCTTTTTCTTTAGCCTAGTTGGGTAGGTAACTATTTTTCACTGACGTCGTTTGCAGCAACGTCATATGCCTTCTTTGTTACGGAAATAGGCAACAATTGCATTAGCATGCCCATGACCAATTTCGTAATCCGTTTTTAACCAGCTGACCATCTCCATATGTTTGAGTTGTTTTTGGTTTTTAAGCAACTCAAACCAATGTTGAATTGGAAAACCATATTTTTTCTCTATTGAGGGGAAATACGAAGCTGGGCCAGTCACTTTTGATTCACTAGACATTCTTTCCTCCTAGAGAAATCATTTATAAAAAATCTCTCTATTATTTGTCCAACCTATTTAAGAATGTAGCGACGTGAAACGCTCATCCTTTGTAGGCTCCAACTCTCTGATCGGGCGAATTTCAACACAGCCCAAACGCGCGGGTGGAATTTTACTGGCAATCTGAATGGCTTCATTTAAATCACGCGCATCCAACATGTAAAAGCCCGCCAATTGCTCTTTGGTTTCTGCAAAAGGGCCATCGGTAATCATCGGTTTACCATCGCGCACGCGCACACTGGTTGCAGTAGTTGTGGGGTGCAAAGCATTACCGCCCACCATAAAGCCTCCTGCACGCAAATCTTCGCCACAGGCTACGCACTCTTCATTAAGCGATTGCCATTCGGCTTGTGTCATAGCATTAATGGTTTTCTCTTCGTAATACACTAAAGCAAGATATTTCATGTAATCGCTCCTTTTTAACCTCGGGTTCAACGATGACTTGTTAGGCTCTTTTGGATTTTTTATATTTTCCCATTATATTTTGGGTCAAAATCTACCATCCATTCAATACCGTATTTGTCTCTAAACATTCCAAAATATGAGCCCCAAGGGCTGTCACCTATAGGAAATTCTATTTCCCCGCCTGCTGAAAGTCCGTTGAACAACTTGTCTGCTTCTTCTTTGCTTTCTGCACTTATTGAGATTTTACTTCTGTTTTCGTTTTCATTGGTTTTCCCCATGATCTCTGGAACATCATTTGCCATTAAAACATTCTTACCAATAGGCAAAGCAATATGCATTATTTTATTTGCTTCATTTTCAGCAACAGGAAAATCAGGGCTTGATAAGTCTTTAAAGCGCATTATCTTTGCGAACTCTCCGCCAAATACTGATTTGTAAAAATTGAACGCTTCCTCTGCATTCCCGTTGAAATTAATGTGGGGATTGATAACAGCCATATTTTTCCTCGTAGATATCTTGTTTAATCTATTTCAAATTTCTGGATACATAGTGTCGCAATGTAATATTTGCCTAGCAGGTGAGTACAAATAGTTTATTGAATATGGTTAGGATCCATAAAGGCAAATTCCCATTGGTGACCGTCTAGATCTTCAAAGCTATGGCAATACATAAAACCGTGATCTTGCGGTTCATTGTAGATTCGCCCACCAGCGGCAACGGCTTTTCTTACGATCTCGTCCACTGCAGCACGGCTTTCAGCTGAAAGGCACACAATAGCCTCAGTCGATTTTTTAGCATCCACCAATTCTTTACGGGTAAAACTTTTAAAAAATGACTCTGTTAACAGCATGGTGTAAATCGTATCGCTAATGACCATGCACGCGGCATCGTCGTTCGTAAACTGCGGATTAAAGCTATAGCCCAGTGCGCTAAAAAAGGCTTTGGATTTAGGCAAATCTTTAACCGCCATGTTAACAAATATTTGTGTAGCCATAGTTTATCTCCAGGTTTTCGCCAAAAAATTAAATAGATTTCCCGTCATAGTGGTGCACGGGAATAGCATCAAGTTTAATATTGTCCAAGCAACGAATATTCACTGCCATAACCGCATTACCCTTTGGATCTGTGCCTTCACCAAAGCATTGCACGCCACAAAGTGCACAAAATTTATGTTTAATTACATGCTTATTAAAGGTGTAGGTGGTGATATTTTCGTCGAGTGTTAGCAAAATGAATTGCGATGCGGGCACAAAGGTTAAGAGCGTAGCTTTACGCG
>SYDJ01000234.1 GCA_005801205.1 Gammaproteobacteria bacterium | reverse complement strand
CATGCGCAGCCTCGGTTACTTCTCTACCGCAGACTCCTTGGTTGCCAACAACCTCGCGCTGGCGATTTACCGTTTAATTACCAACCCAGAGTGCCGCCAATACATTTTGCGTCAGTCGTTTGAAGAAGCTATTCACACCCACGCCTATCAATATTGCATTGAATCTTTAGGCATGGACGAAGGCGAAATCTTCAACATGTACCGCGAATTGCCATCGGTTGCCAACAAAGCCGCATGGAGCTTGAAACACACCCAAGCCCTGAGCGACCCAACCTTCACCACCGGCACACCAGAAACAGATCAAGAATTGCTGCGCAACCTAGTTGCCTTCTACGTTGTGACCGAAGGTATTTTCTTCTACTGCGGTTTCAGCCAAATTCTCTCTATGGGTCGCCGCAACAAAATGACCGGCGTTGCAGAACAGTTCCAATACATTCTGCGCGATGAATCCATGCATTTGAATTTTGGTATTGATGTAATCAATCAAATCAAATTAGAAAACCCACATTTGTGGACTGCAGAATTCCAAGCCGAAGTGATTCAAATGATTCTGCAAGGCACCGAGCTAGAAATTCAATACGCCCGCGATTCAATGCCACGCGGTGTACTCGGCATGAACGCGGCCATGATGGAAGAATACCTCCACTTCATCGCCAACCGTCGCTGCTCACAAGTTGGTTTGAAAGAACAATACCCAGGTGCGCAAAACCCATTCCCATGGATGAGCGAGATTATGGATTTGCGTAAGGAGAAGAACTTCTTTGAAACGCGCGTGATTGAATATCAAACTGGTGGGGCGCTTTCTTGGGATTAATTTGTAAAAACAAATTAATCTACAATAAATAGGAAAGCTAAAATGGATATTCACTTTGAATGGGATCGCAACAAAGCGGCCAGTAATTTACGCAAACACGGCATCAGCTTCATTGAAGCCTGCGAAGTATTTAATGACCCGCTAGCCATTAAGTTACTTGATGATGAGCACAGCGAACAAGAGGATCGCTGGGTCACCATCGGGCAAGTGCGAAGCCAGCGCATTGTTGTAACCGTTCATACGTGGCAGGAAGATGATGACAATGTTTACGTGCGGATTATTTCCGCACGTAGGGCTACAATCCACGAAACCAAAAATTACGAAGGGTGATTTTATGCGTGACGAATACGATTTTAGCAAAGGCGAACGTGGTGGTTTCTACCGCCCAGGTGCAAAAGTACATTTACCCTTGTATCTTGATGATGATGTGCAAGCTACGCTGATCGGGCTAGCTACTGCAAAGGGCAAGGATTATTCGGTATTTGTGAATGATCTACTGAAAAAAGATATTGAGCTTATTCAGTTGGCGCAGTGAGATAAGGCTCGTCATACCCGCGACTCGCCAGAGCGGCGCAGCACACGCGGGTATCCAGCTCTTAAAAGCTTCACACAGCGAAGTAAAAAAATGGACAACAAGTTCCGGAGTGAATAACCAAAACCGCTATTGAGTTAATCAGATTTTTTGATGGGGCTTGGTAGCGGTTTTTTTAATGGAAATTTAGGATTAGTATAATGATTTATGATTGCCTATTAGCTCCGTCGGAAAACCCATACTCACTCACAGAAATTAAAAAGGCCCTGCTTACTTACGACAAAATAAAAATACTTGACCCTAATGATAGAGACTTAATGCCTAGTAGTTTATATGCCTCAGCACTCGGAACTATGCCATTCATGGCAATAGAAGGCTCTGCGGTAAGACCCATGGGAAAAACGCTAGGATATGATGATTATTTTGAAAAGTTGACCGAACAACTAACGCCAGCCATAAAGCAAGGGCTTGTGGAGATCATAACAATCTTCACCAACCCAAAAGCAAACAACCAAAACACCTCAATTTTTCTAGGGATACCGCCTAGGTATGACTACCCGCTAAATGAAAATTTAATTTACTACATTTATAGAGGCTTAGCAGAGAATAAGGAATTAATAAGCAACATCGTCAATCCAATTAAGCACTCTCTTTTAAGCAAACTACAACTTAATGACAAACTAGCTCTTAATGGCATGGCGGACAATACATTTAACAACGGTACTCAATTGCCTTTTATTGAAGACCCAACACTTTCAGATTCAGAAAGGGGGGCATTGACACGTATAGCCAGAGCAAGAATATCAACATTAATTAAGTGCTCTGGTTACTGCGAGTTAAAAGATATTGTTCCCGTTTTCAATGGAACTGTATATGGGCAGGTGCTTACGCACGTAATGAATAAATCTCACGAGACACTTTCCGAAATCGAAGATGATGAGTTTTGGGTACGAAGAAATCGAGTAATGGAACTTTGCCACGAGGAGTTCATTGACAACTCAATATTAGAAGCCATGAGTATTGAAGATGTGATCAAGCTTAGGTCAAGTGCTTGGGGTAAAAATGCAGCGCGAAGAGAAACACTCTTTCAATCAATTAGTGAGATTGCATTAGAGTCTACAAGCGACATACTGTTTAGACAAAAATCAATTAATATACTGACGCAGTATAGAGAAAGCTCTGAATCACTTTGCAAAGAACGTGAGCGTATTAAGTTCAAGATTAAATGTGACCTTGCCAAGGCCGTAATGACTGCCGGCCCTGCTGTAGCTGGCTGTATGGGTCAACTTTCTCTTGGATGGAGCATGGGACTCACTCTTATAGGAGCAGCACCATGGGCAATTGATTTCTTCAAAGAAAATAAAGAACATCAGAATGAAATTAAAGCAAAAGAAAAAGAGATAAAAAGAAGTGCTTGCTTTGGGTTACACGATTTTTACTCTCGGATAAAGTAATCCATATGTTGGGCGATAGCCCGTAGGTTGGGCAGCCATGCCCAACACAACAAATCATAAAAATGACACTCACTAAATTAAAAACACAGAATCACATTTTTAATTTTCGGCTTAACCGGAAACATGGATATGTTGGGCATGGCTGCCCAACCTACAGGGGAGTGAATTATGGAATATCGGCGTATACGAGTTGCGGGTGGGGGTTATTTTTTCACGGTGGCACTCGCAGATCGCAAGAGCGATTTATTAACTGCGAATATTGATGCCTTGCGAGCGGCGGTGAAAGCGGTAAAGGCGAGCCATCCATTTATAATTGATGCAATGGTGGTAATGCCTGACCATATACACGCTTTATGCAAGACTGGCCATATTCAACCAATCACAAGTTCCTCACCACCAACCTACGGAGCAGCTTGAATATATCTAACGCGAATCCCCAAATCAAAGGAAAGGCGAAGCTCATCCGCAGCTAATTCTTTAGGAAAGTAACAGCCTGAAAGATGTGCCTGACAAAAGCTAGCGCCCTCCAGCTTGGCATTTCTGAAATCTATGCCGCGCAAATCGGCACCCCGAAAATACGCATTGCTTAAATCCAAACCATCGGCATCCAAATTGCGCAAGTCCAAGCCGCGAAAGTCACCGCCACGCAACAAACCTTCGGTAACTTCGCCAGCGGCTTTACGTTTATTAAATTCATCTACTTGCTCTGTTCGCAATAAATCGTAAAGCGGATTGTGATGAACAATAGGCTTAGTCATAGCAACTCCTCATGTACACATGTATTAAGGCGATAGATTAAAAAAGCTACGCACATTCGCTTTTACTATAGTTCAAAACGACTTTTTTGCTCACTTTTAAGAATAGGAATACAAACATTGATATGATCCCAATGATTGGCAACGCCTTGGAAAAAACCAAGGAGGTGCCCCTTACATACCGCTGAGGAATGGTAATAATGAATTTTATTCATGACGATTTTCTACTCGACACTGAGCAGGCCAAAGAGCTGTACCACAACTACGCCAAGCATATGCCCATTATTGATTACCACTGTCACCTACAACCGGAACAAGTAAGCGACAACAAACAATTCCGTAACTTAACTGAAGTCTGGCTTGCTGGCGATCACGACAAATGGCGCGCCATGCGCTCTAATGGTATTGATGAGCGCTATTGCACCGGTGATGCCAGTGACTGGGAAAAATTTGAGAAATGGT
>SYDJ01000233.1 GCA_005801205.1 Gammaproteobacteria bacterium | reverse complement strand
GTCGTTACGGCGTGCTGGATTCTGTCGGCATGGCAATCACCTTAGAAAATCGCTACAAAGGCGTTCGCGCACCACACAAAATTAAATTTGGTGTGTCTGGTTGTACGCGCGAATGTGCTGAAGCTCAATCCAAAGATTTCGGCGTAATTGCCACTGAAAGCGGTTGGAATTTATTTGTATGCGGTAACGGCGGTATGCGCCCACGCCATGCAGATTTATTCGCGCAAGGGTTGGATGATGCAACCCTGATTAAATATATCGACCGCGTCATGATGTTCTACATTCGCACCGGTGATCGTTTACAGCGCACCTCTGTATGGCTTGAAAATCTTGATGGCGGTTTGGCGTATCTCAAGAAAGTAGTAATAGACGATAAACTTGGCATAGCGGAAGAGTTAGAAGCGCAAATGCAATTTAATATCGATCAATACCAATGTGAATGGAAAACTACCGTTGAGAACCCAGAGCGCTTGAAACGTTTTAAACATTTTATTAACTCCGACGAGCGCGATGACAATTTGGCTTACGTATTGGAGCGTGGGCAAATTCGCCCCGCTTTCAAAGACGAGCGCACCAACACCATCGAGTTGGTTGAATTGGTAGATTAATTATTTCCCCCTTTGAAACGACTGCACGGACGCAGGAGGTAGAGTAACGCATGGAGCGGTTACCGAAAGGGAGCTAGGGGGATTTAAAATTCTCACTAGCAAAAATCCCTCCCAGCCTCCCTTTGTTAAAGGGAGGTGCCAAAGAGAGGGGCTAAATGAAATTTACGAGAAAATATCATGAGTGAAAAAATCTGGATCAGTGTGTGTGAATACCAAGACCTATTACCCGATACTGGTCTGTGCGCTTTGGTGAACAAACAACAAGTTGCGCTGTTTAATTCGCGCCGATTGAATGAAGTGTTTGCGGTCTCCAACTTTGACCCAATCGGCGAGGCTAACGTTTTGTCGCGCGGAATTTTAGGCTCAATTGGTGATGAGATTGTTGTTGCATCGCCACTTTACAAACAACATTTCAATTTACGTACCGGCGAGTGCTTAGAAAAACCTGAATATAACATCGCTGTTTATCCCGTGCGTGTTGAAGACGGTTTAGTACAGGTACTGGTTTAGCTTTTATTTCGTGTTCCCCTCTTCTTCGACTGCTTCATGAGTCGTTTATGGGTAGCCTTTGGGCTACCCTTTTTTATTTCTGTGCTTTTCATTTCTATTTTTCACAAAGTTATGGCGTATTAATTGCTTTTATTGATATGAACCAAATCCATTCTTATCAATATTACGGAGCCACTATGAATCGCAATGACGTTACTGAAAAAATTATTACCGTGAAAGTATCCAAGGGAATTAAATGGTGCGATGTCGCCCAAAAAGTGGGCTTGAGTAAGGAGTGGGTAACCGCAGGTTGCTTGGGGCAAATGACGTTTAGCACAGAGCAAGCAAAAATCCTTGGCGATATTTTTGAATTAACCGCTGAAGAACAAAAGTGGTTACAAGTGGTTCCTTATAAAGGTTCGCTACCAACTGCAGTACCGACTGATCCATTGATCTATCGCTGGTACGAAATTGTGAATGTTTATGGCGCAACGATTAAGGAATTAATTCACGAAGAATTTGGTGATGGCATCATGAGCGCAATTGATTTCAGTATGGATATAGTGCGCGAGCCAGACCCTAAGGGTGATAGGGTGAATGTGGTTTTGTCGGGCAAGTTTTTACCCTATAAATCTTACTAATAGAGTGCAATTCTAGGTGATTGGGAGTTGCTTAGGGTGCAAACTCCCGGTAAGCGCGACTTTAGTCGCGAGTATTTAGAGCTTCGCGCCTCAAGCCGCTCCTAGAATCTAGGGGCTGCCATTAGAACATCCTCGTCGTTTGGCTTTTTGAGCCCCTCAGATACTAGGTCTGCGCAATTATCAGTAAATTTGATCTCCTATCACTTAATTCGCTTGCTAACGCGTAACCGATTACCTAGTATGTAATCGGTTACGAATTGTGCAGTATCCAGTTTTTCAAATTAACAATAAATATCGACAAGCTTATCTTCCTTGCTATGTCGGCCTTTGAAAAATTGTCAGTGCGTGACTTTATATTAGCGGGCTAAAAATTATTTCTGTTGTTTCTCAGCTTACATTTCAGCGCGGTTTAGCGTCGGGAAAACTTTGCTCAAAATTAGGGCCAGGTATTCATGAAATCTAAAGAGTGCGCAACAGAACCCAATAATCAACGCTGACATTTGCGTGCTACTAAAAAGGTAAAAACATGAATAACCTGACAGAGTTAAAAAAAATAATTTATACATTAAGTGCAACCTTAGTCATAAGTTCTCTCATAACAGCAAATGCATTTGCAGGTTGGAGTGTGAATGGAACTAAAGTATTGGACCCCAAAGGGAACAACTTTATTTTCCGTGGTATCAACCATGCGCATGTGTGGTACCCAGATAAAACAGCGCAAGCAATGACGGATATAGCAGCAACAGGTGCCAACTCAATTCGTGTTGTTTTGGCAAATGGCACTCAGTGGTCACGCGTTGGCGGGGCTGATGTGACAACCATTATTAGCCAATGTAAAGCTGCAAAAATGGTATGTGTGTTAGAAGTGCATGACTCCACTGGATTTGGTGAAAGCGCTGCGGCTACCAATATTTCAAACGCAACAACGTACTGGACAAGCAGTGATATTAAAAATGCCATTATCGGGCAAGAAGATTACGTCATTATCAACATTGCTAACGAACCCTATGGCAATGGTGTAAGTGCATCTACTTATGTGAGTGAAACATCGGCTGCTATTAAAGCAATTCGCAATGCAGGCTTAACGCATTTAATTATGGTTGATGCGCCGAACTGGGGGCAGGATTGGTCAGGCATTATGCGCGATAATGCGGGTGCGGTTTTTGCGGCAGACTCACTCAGCAATACCATGTTTTCTGTTCACATGTACGAGGTTTATAACTCTGCAAGCGCAGTGCAAAATTATCTCACCAGTTTTCAAACAAAAGGCTATGCCTTAATCGTAGGGGAATTTGGTACAGAAAATAATGGTAGCAATGTGGATGAGGCGTCTATTTTGTCCTATAGCCAACAAATGGGAATTGGCTATATGGGCTGGAGCTGGGCGGGTAATGGTTCATGCTGCGTTCCGCTTGATATAGCCGTAGGTTGGAGCCCCACGTCACTGAGCACCTGGGGTAATTATTTAATTAATAGCGCGAACGGAATTAAAGCTACATCTAAACTTGCGACCATTTTTACCCATGGAACTTCTAGCAGTGCAGCGTCGAGCAGCGTGAAATCCAGCGCTTCGTCTATTGCTTCCAGCCGCTCTTCGGCAGCCTCGGGTGAGCAATGCAATTGGTATGGAACTATTTACCCCGTATGCGCAAGCACTGCCAGTGGTTGGGGGTATGAAAATAACAAGAGTTGTGTAGCGCGTGCTAGCTGTGCGGCTCAACCTGCGCCTTACGGTATTGTTGGGAATGTGAGCTCTTCGAGTTCCAGCAGCAAAAGCTCAAGCAGTGTTGTTAGCTCTGCCTCTAGCAGTAAATCATCGGTAGCAAGCTCTAGTCGTTCGTCTAGCATTGCAACTACCAGTTTGAATTGTGTTTATATTGTTACTAACTCTTGGGCTGGTGGTTACCAAGGTGCAATTCGCGTTACCAATAATAGCAATAAAGCAATTTCTAGTTGGGCAGCAACGTGGAAATACGCAGGCGCAAATAGAATTACCGGTAGCTGGAATGCAACATTAACCGGCACAAATCCATATACCGCTATCAATGTCAGTTACAACGGCAGTGTAGGTGTAGGTCAAACGGTTGAGCTTGGTGTTCAGGGTAATACGAATGGTGGTGCAATTGAGACCCCAGTCGTAACCTGTAAGTAATGTTGTAAAAGGAAATAAAGCGCCCGCATTTTTGCGGGCGCTTTTGTTTAAAAACTCTAGCTGTACTATCAGCATTATTTCCGTAATAAAGGTTCAAACAACCCATAACGCCAATTTCTCACCGCCATTACCACGGTCACACCATTGCGACTTTCTAAGGGCAAGGCTACATCTTGGTTATTTATATCGTCAAATTCCCGCGCAAGTTTTTTTAACTTGCGTTGAAATTCTCCATTACTTTGCGATGACAGCATGCCATTCAATACGATTAAACACTCATCCTCATTGTTGAATTTTGTTTTGAAATATTCCTTGGCAATATTGGCTTGAAAAAATTGTTGAATGGGGCCATTTTCGTGCCAGCTGAAGTTGGGAGCCACCAATAATTTAATGTTGTTTTTTGGCAGCAGTTCAATAATTTTTAATTTATCCAATCGCGCTAATTTTTGAATGCAGTCACTCTCGCTAAGTTTGTAATAGCTAATAATATCCGGCAGAGTCCAGCGATTGAGAACGGATACAGTAATTAACAATAAAACCAAATCCTGCGTAATTTCTTGCTCTTGCTCAATCGATAAATGCTGTAGTCGCGGTTGCTGTTCGTTCATCAATTGCACCAAATCTGAAATTTCCAACTCCATCAGCTGGCAAATCTGCTCCAAGCGCTGCAGGGATATGGTCTGTTCCGCAAACAAGCGCTTCACACTGGCCTCGCTCAAATCCAGCGTAGGGGCAAGATCGGCATAGGTAATGCCGTGGGATTTAAGGGCTTTTTTTAAAGTCGCCAACAGAGAATTGATCTGAGCCATAAGTTCCCCAAGCTTGGATTTAGTTACAAAGTATTAAAATACGATGCTTTACGTGAACTTTAACGCTACTTTTGAATAAAAGGTAGCAAATTATGTTGCAGGTGGGCATTCTTGCCCCGCTTTCAGCGCTTATTCAGATGTGGCCAGCGCGAAGCTAATAACCTACAAGGAGAAATAAAAATGCAAGACGTGTTTAAGATTAAAGGCTTCCTGCCTTACCTCATCGTATTATTCATCAATGCCTTCGTGGATTTGGGGCATAAGATTGTTATTCAAAACACCATCTTCAAAACCTACGATGGCCAAGAGCAGGTGGTATGGACTGCAATCGTCAACGCGCTCATCTTAATTCCGTTTATTTTGCTCTTCTCCCCCTCCGGCTTTTTGGCCGATAAATATCCCAAACATAAAGTCATGCGCTACAGCGCTTGGTTTGCGTTGGTCGCCGTGCTTTTAATTACGTTCTCTTACTACCAAGGGTGGTTTTGGTTTGCGTTTGCGATGACGTTAATTTTAGGTATTCAAGCGGCGATTTATTCGCCTGCAAAATATGGCTACATTCGCGAATTAGTAGGTGACCAATCACTGGCGAGTGCCAACGGTATTGTGCAGGCAATTACGATTGTGGCCATTCTTGGCGGCACTTTTGTGTTCTCTGCTTTATTTGAAAAATTGCTGATATCGGTTCAGATCACCGACACAGCAAGCTTAATTAGCCATATTGCCCCCTTGGGTTGGATATTGGTGGCACTCACGGTTTTTGAATTGTGGATGGCTTACCAATTACCGGCGAAGCGCGAACGCGATGACAACAAATCATTTTCCTCGGGCCAATTCTTTACGGGCGGATATTTAAAACATAATTTAAAAACGATTTTTAACAAGCGTGCTATTTGGTTATCCATTATCGGTTTGTCTATGTTCTGGGCAATTGCACAAGTGGTGTTCGCCTCCTTTCCTGCATTTGCGAAAGAGGTATTGCATGAAACCGATACTTTAGTCATTCAAGGCATTATCGCCTGCACAGGCATAGGTATTATTTTAGGCTCTTTGTTTGCTGGGAAAATCTCTAGAAATTATATCGAGCTGGGTTTAATTCCTGTCGGTGCCTTAGGTTTTGCGTTGTTATTAGGCGTTATGCCCGCATTGGATTCCCGCATCACCATGGCATTAACATTTACAGTGCTCGGTTTCTTGGGTGGCCTGTTTATAATTCCGTTAAATGCATTGATTCAGTATCACGCCAAAGCGGATGAGTTGGGCACTGTCTTAGCGGGCAACAACTGGATTCAAAATATCGCCATGCTGAGCTTCTTGGGCATGACCATTGTGTTGGCATCAATCGGCGTCACAAGTGCGCAATTATTTTTCTTGTTGATGTTAGTCGCGTTAGCGGGTGCGATTTATACCGTCTACGAATTGCCGCATTCGTTAACACGTATTGTGTGTGGTTTTTTAATTTCCGGTAAATACAAAATCGATATCGTCGGCTTTGACAACCTCCCTAAAACCGGTGGCGCTTTGTTGTTGGGCAATCACATCAGCTGGATTGACTGGGCAATGATACAAATCGCAAGCCCGCGTCCGGTGCGCTTTGTGATGTTGCGCAGTATTTATGAGCAGTGGTATTTGAAACCCATTTTTCAATTCTTTGGCGTTATTCCTATTAGCAGCGGCCAAAGTAAAGAGTCGCTGATTAAAATTAATGAATTATTAAAAGCCGGTGAAGTGGTGTGTTTATTCCCAGAGGGTGCGATTAGCCGAACAGGTTCATTGGGTTTATTTCACGCCGGTTTTGAACGTGTGGTGGAGGGTGTTGAGGGTGCAATTATTCCATTCTATTTGCACGGCTTATGGGGCAGCCGTTTATCGCGCGCTGGCAGTGAAAAGTTACGCAAAAACACCTCGCGTGGTTTACGCAGAGAAGTGATTGTTACCTTTGGCAAAGCGCTACCTATGGATACCAAAGCTGAACAATTAAAACAAAAAATATTTGAACTATCGTTTTATGCTTGGGAACACCATTCACAAAAGTTTGAACCTTTGCCTTTAGCGTGGATGCGCTCAGCCAAAGAACATTTGGGTACCGCTTGTGTGATAGATACTAACGGACTTGAATTGAGCCACGGTAAAGTCATGGCTGCTGTTGCAAGCTTTGCACATAAAATGCGTGCAATAGATTCAGAAAAAAATGTAGCCATCTTATTGCCTGCTAGCAGTGCAGCTATTATCACCAATATGGCCGTTTTACTGAATGGCCAAACAGCGGTGAATATTAATTTCACCACTAGCTCTGCCGCTATTCAATCGGGCGTAAAAAATGCGGCAATAAAAACCGTGTATACCTCTGAAAAATTTATCGAGAAAATGCAGGCACGTGGTTTAGATGTAGAGGCCATGCTGCAAGGTTTGCATATTGTTTACTTGGAAGAGTTAAAGGAAAAAATATCCAAACCCTTATTGGCGATTAGCTTCTTATTGGCACACCTTCTTCCTGCCTATGGTTTTTATCGTTTATTTGGCCGGAAGGTAAATATTAATGATGCCGCAGCAATTCTTTTTTCTAGCGGCAGTGAAGGAACACCAAAAGGTATTGTGTTAAGTCACCGCAACTTTATGGCTAACATTAAACAAATTAGCGATGTGTTAAAAACCCGCGATGACGATGTGGTTATGGGCTGCTTGCCGCCTTTCCATTCTTTTGGTTTAACGGTTACTACTTTCTTGCCTTTAATTGAAGGCATACCTGTGGTGTGTCACCCAGACCCTACCGATGTAGTCAATATCGCTAAAGCTATTTCGCGTAATAAAGTAACGGTGATGTGCGCAACGGCAACCTTCTTGCGTTTGTACATCAAAAACAAAAAAGTGCAGCCACTCATGTTGGATTCGCTGCGCATTGTGGTAGCCGGTGCAGAAAAATTATCCAGCGATGTTCGTGAAGAATTTCACGATAAATTTAATAAAGTGATTTACGAAGGTTACGGCGCAACTGAAACCACGCCGGTCGCCAGCGTTAATATTCCTGACCAATTGGATATGAATGATTGGCATGTACAAGTGGGTAGCAAAATTGGCTCAGTCGGTTTGCCATTGCCCGGTTGTTCATTTCGTATTGTTGATCCTGCAACATTGGAAACTTTGCCTGCCAACCAAGATGGTTTGATTTTGATTTCAGGCACGCAAGTCATGTTGGGTTATTTAAATGACGAGGAAAAAACCAAATCAGTGATTGTCGAGTTGGATGGTCGCCGTTGGTATAAAACGGGCGATAAAGGTCATCTCGATGAAGACGGTTTTTTAACCATTGTTGACCGCTACTCGCGCTTTGCCAAACTCGGCGGTGAAATGATTAGCTTGGGTGCGGTTGAAAGTGAAATTAAAAAAGTCATTAACGAGCCCGATGTTGAACTGGTAGCCGTGAATATTCCCGATGAGAAAAAAGGCGAGCAAGTTGTACTGCTGACGACTTTGACAATTGACAGTAATGAATTGCGCAAGCGCTTGCTAGATATTAATTGCAACCCCATGATGATTCCCTCGGCCGTACACCAAGTTGCTGCTATTCCAAAACTAGGCAGTGGTAAAACGGATTTTGCGGGTGCAAAAACACTCGCTTTGGAATTGGGAGCTTAATCAAATGAAGCTGAGAGTAAAAATAGTTGGGCTTGTAAGTGCAGTACTGATCTTGTCATCAGTACTGGCGCTGGCCAACAAAAGCAATAACGAACATCTATTGCCTTTTAAAGAAAAGTCAATTATTGATTTTCATGCCCATGTTGCTGGTTTGGGTTACGGCAATTCTGGCTGTTTTATTAATGATGAAATGCGCAATAACTTTCGCTTTAGGTTTTATTTAATGGCGATGGGAACGTCCCTAAAAGAATTGGAGCGTGAAATGGCACCGATTGGCCGCTACAATTTTTCCCGCTGATTTCGCCTTGGTATCATTTAGATGAGCTTAACGTTTATGAAGCGATTGCGATCAGCAAAATAAAAAACCAATGGGATAGAGATGTAGCGCTAAAAATTGGAATGGGGTTGGACGTAGAAGCGTTTACTCTGGGGAATACATTGTTTGCAGTAATGAATGAGTCAACGACTGGAAAACTTTAAGATGGATAAAACAACAACACGGTCAGTGCGGATATTGGCAACGGGGCATGTATTACCCAAGCACTCACTAACGAGTGAAGAGCTTGATCTTCAGTTGGGGCATAGCTTTGGAACAATTCGCGCATTAAGTGGCGTTAATAAACGACATGTTGCTGACTCAACTGAATCAGCAGCTAATTTGGCAGCACAAGCGGCGCGCGTGGCGTTGGATACTGCGGGTTTAAAGTGGGCGGATATTGATTGTCTAGTCGCTGTCAGCGGCACAATGGATCAAGGGATGCCCTCTAATGCAGCATTAGTGCATGCGGAGTTAGGCTTATCTACGTTGGCGATTCCTGCATTTGATATTAATGCAAGTTGTCTAGGATTTATTGCTGCACTTGATACGCTTTCGTGGCCACTGATTGCAGGTCGCTATGAAAATATTCTAATTGTTGCAGCCGATTTGGCTTCGTGTGGTTTGAATTGGGATGATCTTGAGTCTAGCGCGATTTTTGGTGATGGTGCTGCAGCTGTGATTATTGGTCGCTCAAGTATTGAGAATACTTCATGCATTCTTGCTTCAAATTTGAAAACCTATTCTGAAGGTGTTCATTTTTGTGAAATTCCTGCCGGTGGTTCACGTTATCATCCAAGCCGGATTAAACAAGATTTTATCCCTCTCACAAAATTTCATATGGATGGCAAAAAAGTATTTAGATTAGCATCTGAACATTTACCGCTGTTTGTGGACAATTTACTTAATAGCTCAGGCTTAAAAATTCATGATATTGATTGGATTGTTCCACATCAGGCAAGCCAATTGGCCATTCAGCACATGATAAAGCGTCTCAACTTTAGCGCTGAAAAAGTCATTAATATCTTTGCGAATTACGGTAATCAAGTTGCTGCTTCATTGCCTACCACTTTAGATGTTGCCATTCGAGATGGTCGGATTAAACGCGGTGATAATCTACTCTTGATTGGGACGGGTGCTGGTTTATCGATTGGCGGAGTGGTGTTGACCTACTGATGAAAATTCTTATTACAGGCGGTACAGGTTTTTTAGGGCGGTATTTAGTATGGCGCATGGCCGCCGAAGGGCATGACGTTATTTTTACGGGGCGCGATGCATCTGCTGCCAATCTTGTGATAAGTCATTGTAGTGCGCCCGTTAAGTGGCAGGCTATTGAGCACGGCAATGCAAATGCAAAATCCATTTTGATAAATGCCGCAAAGGAAGTGGATGCCATAGTGCATTGCGCAGCCCTGTCATCGCCATGGGGTAGCATGAAAGAATTTATATGCGCCAATGTGGCGAGCACAGTAGAAGTTCTCGCAGCGGGTGAGGCTGCAGGTATTAATAGGCTGGTTCATATTTCTACGCCGAGTGTTTATTTTGATTTTCGGCATCGAATAAATATTAAAGAATCGGAGATATTGCCGACGCCAGTAAACAATTACGCGCGCACAAAAGCCCAAGCGGAGCAATTGGTAATGGCTTCAGAAATACAAAGTGTGATTCTGCGCCCACGCGCGCTTTTTGGCCCTTGGGATAATACGCTTATGCCGCGATTGTTGCGGGTTATGGAGCATGGGCCAATCCCGCTCATAAACGGTGGCAACGCGTTAATGGATATTACTTACATAGATAATGTTGTTGATGCAATTTATTTGGCGCTGACTCAGCCCTTAAAGCGCCCTTGTTCTGTGTATAACCTTTCTAATGGTGAACCTCTGGCGTTTGTAGATTTATTGGAAAAGCTTGCTGCACATTTTAAGCTTCCGTTGCGCACTCGAAAAATGCCTTGGCCAGTGGTGGATATTGCTGCACGTTTATTTGAGTTATATGCTCGTGTTACCCATGCAAAGGAGCCCTTGCTTACTCGCTACAGTGCCGGTGTACTCGCCTTTAGCCAAACCTTGGATATTTCTGCGATTTGTGACGAATTGAATTATAAGCCGAAGGTTTCGATTGATGAAGGTATAAAACGTCACGCAACTTGGTATGCCGGAAATCAGGACTAAATTATGGGCTGTATTACTGACGTAAAATATTTGCGTGTTGGTCAGTGTCGCCATCTGGAGTGTATTGCTGCGCGAGGAGGTCGCTTTGCCAGTGTGGAGTTTCCATCGCTTTGCGGTTTAATTCATCACTCGGATATTGGCTGGATTTTATTTGATACAGGCTATGCTGAACATTTTTTTACCGCAACCAAACAATTTCCTCAACGATTATATTCTTTTGCACTGCCGGTAGATTTGCCGCAAGAACAAAGATTAATTGCTCAGCTAAGATGCTTTGGCATCGCACCAGAGGATATTGCTTTGGTTGTTGTCTCTCATTATCACGGTGATCATGTTGCAGGTTTAAAAGATTTTCCGCGTGCAAAGTTTATTGCCATGAAAGCGGCCACTGAAGAAATGCAGTATTTTTCGACGCGTCCATGGCGCGCTACTATTCAGGGTAAGCTGCCGAATATGTTGCCAGAGGATTATTTTACACGTTTGAATTATGTGGATGATTTCGGCTCTATAGATTTACCGAATTGGATGTCACCCTTTTCGCAAGCATTCGATTTTTTAGGCGATGGAAGTTTATTGGGTATTCCGCTGCCAGGGCATAGTTGCGGTCAGTTGGGCCTTTTGTTACCTGACGCTGTGGGTCGCCCCGTATTTTTTGTGGCGGACGCTTGCTGGTCTTTACCCGCCTGTCGTGAAGGGCGCGCACCTTCCTCGTTAGTAAATTTTTTAACGCATAATGGCAATGCTTATCGTGCTTCTTTTATGAAAATAAAACAGCTCGCCGAGCGAGAGCCTGTACTGGCTATCTTACCTTCTCATTGTGTGAAAACATGGAAGGAGTTCAATGGTGGGTAAAAGGGATAGTAAAGGCAGCCTGTTGGATGCTCTAGTCATTGTCATATACTTTTGTCGCACTCGCTGGTTTTTAAATTTTAAAAATCAGGCCAAATTGCAATTGTGGCAAACAAAAAATCTTAATAGTTTTATTAAAAATACGATTCGCAAAACAGAATATTACCAATCACTCTCAATAGAAAAATTCGTTGATTTACCCTATATGGATAAATCAACCATGATGGAGAATTTTTCTGCACGAAACACGCTGGGCATAGAGTTGGAGCAGGCGCTTTCAGTGGCAAAAAATGCTGAACAGTCCAGAAACTTTAAGCCTACCATTAATGACATAACGGTAGGTATGTCGAGTGGAACTTCGGGTAAACCCGGCGTATTTTTAGTCAGCAAGCAAGAGCGCTTAAAATGGGCAGGAATTTTGTTGGCAAAAACATTGCCGACTGTATTATTACAACAAATATTATTGCCATGGCGGGCACCATTACGAATTGCTTTCTTTTTACGTGCAAACAGCAATCTTTACGACACACTGAATAGTCGCCGCATTGACTTTCAATTCTTTGATTTACTGGCGGGGTTAGAAAAATCCATCGTTCCATTAAATGCACAACAACCCCATGCGTTGGTCGCACCTGCAACTGTGTTACGTCATTTGGCATTGGCGAAAATAAATGGCAGTTTAACGATAAATCCCATTCACATTGTCAATGTCGCTGAAGTGTTGGAGGCAACAGATGGCGAATTGATTATGCGTGCCTTTGGTGTTTTTCCTCATCAAATTTATCAAGCAACTGAGGGATTTCTTGCTTATAGTTGCGAACTCGGCACTCTACATTTAAATGAAACCCATCTACTCATCGAGAAAGAATGGCTAGATGAAAAAAGTGGAAGATTCCAGCCTGTCATTACAGATTTTTCTCGTACTACACAATTAATAGTTCGGTATAAGTTAAACGATATTTTGCAAGTCGCAGAAAAATCTTGCTTGTGCGGCAGGGCAGAAACTACCTTGGCTGCAATTGAAGGTAGGGCGGATGAGGTTTTATGGTTGACTGAAATGGATGGTCAAGCATTAAAGCCTGTCTACCCTGATCTTATTCGCAGGGTTATGGTTTTGGTTGAGCCCGAGCTGGACGAGTATTCCATTGTACAAAAAAATAATGCTTGGAATATTGATATAAAAACACAGGGGAATTTACATCTTGCACATGGCGCAGTTGTTCATCATTTGGCAAAACTTTGTGAGGGAATGCAGCTTGTGCTGCCTGCAATTATTTTTGGGCAATGGTCTGCGCCTGCCTTGGGTGTAAAGCGGCGGCGTATAAGGTGCGAGTTAACATGAAAATACTTCAAGTGCTAGATAGCTATCCTCCCGATTTAAATGGAGGTGCATACTTCACTCATAGGCTCGCAAAACAATTACTAACCATGGGGCACGATGTGTTGGTTATTTGCCCTTCTCGCTCTCCAAGGTCACATTATGATTACTACGAGGGGGTTAAGCTCTTTAGGGTAAAGTCCTATCCGGCTTTGCTCTACAAAAAATTTCGTATATGTTTGCCTATTGCTATTCGTTCCAATATCAATGAAGCGATAGTGAAATTCCAGCCGGATATTGTACATTTGCAGGGTAGGTTTATATTAGGTGATATTTGCATGAAGCTTGCAGAAAGGCAGGCCATACCTATGCTTGCAACCAATCACTTTATGCCGGAGAATTTTTTTCATTACACTCGACTTCCTTCATTTATGTATGCATATTTTTCAAGAAAATCCTATGCATGGGTAAAAGGTATGTTCGATAAAGCCATTATATGGACAGCGCCAACTTTAACCGCCGCACAATTATTAAAGGAGAATGGCTTCGAAAAAAATATTCATGCGATTAGCTGCGGGATAGATTTAACCGTGTTTAAGCCTCGCGCCATTGAAAAACCAATTGCAGATAATCTACCTGTTCTTTTATATGCAGGTCGCTTGGATCCTGAAAAAAATATTTCAATCATTATTGACGCCCTCAATTGCGCGCTAAAAATCATGCCTTGCCGCCTTATTATTGTTGGTGACGGCTCAGAAAAAGTTGCCTTACAAAAATATGTATCGCAACTGGGCCTTACTGATTCGGTTTGTTTTAGTGGGTATTTAAGTGATTCAGACTATCCTAGCGTTTTTTCACAAGCAGATTGCTTTATTCATGCTGGAACAGCTGAATTACAAAGCATTGTAACTCTAGAGGCACTAGCGTCAGGATTGCCTGTAGTCGCTGCCAAATCTGTTGCTCTACCTGAGCTGGTTCATCATGGTCTTAATGGATTTTTGTTTGAACCACAAAATGCACCGGAAGCGGCAGGCTTTATTTGCAAAATCTTTCAACATTCTGATTTGAAAAGGAATATGGCAAAAGAGAGCCTGAATATTGCTAGGCAGCACGATGTAATGTTAACGGGAGAAAAATTTGTTGCACTTTACAAACAGGCTACAAAATACAATCAACAACTATAAACTTCTGTTTAAGAAAGAGCATTGGCTTATGTCAATGCTCTTCGCATGTATTTTTCTGCTGTGCTCATTTTGGCTTTCGATTTTGTCCAATCGTTATGCAAGTAGCTTAGTGGGGCCCGCTTTAGGTGACATAGTTCTTGATCATATGCCGTTAGTGGATGTTAGTGCTTTGCATATTTATGGTGCATCACTATTTTGGGTATATATTTTCTGTGTGTGCCTGTTTAGACCTCAAGTTTTAGTCTTTGCGTTAAAAACGACAGCATTGTTCTTGATTGTTAGATCTGCTTTTGTAGTGATGACCCATATGGGGCCACCAGAAAATTTACTCGAATTGCCTCCTAATATTGCGGCCTTATATATTTACAAGGGGGATTTATTTTTTTCTGGGCATGTTGGCGGGCCATTTTTATTTGCTCTTATATTGTGGGAATATCCATTATTACGCGTACTCTGTATTTGTGCGGCAATATTTTTTTCGGCGGTTGTATTGTTGGGTCGACTTCACTACAGCATTGATGTGTTTGCATCTTACTTCATCGCACATTCTGTTTGCGTTATGGCGAAACGGATATTCGCGCATGACTTTCATGGATTGACGAACCCAATGCAATAAGAAAATATTTGTGTGAAAATACGTGAAAATGGTAACTGTATACTTTAGTCGGTAAGCATGCCTGCAATAGGCTTGCTACACATAAAAGGGAGTCAAGGATGCTTCGTACATCCAAAATCGTTGTGTTGTTATCTTTCATGGCTGCTCATACGCTGGCCGAAGATGCTTATAAAATTGTTGGCGCTAGGTTATTGCCTGATGGTACGTCTACCTCTTTGGTAGAAATTACCGGCAATACCCGCCAAGCAGTTGTGGCTGTAAGCGGTACGCCCTCTCATCCCAATGTCAGAGTGTCTAGTGTTAATACTTCAGGCCGGTATTTAATTCGCCTAAAGGATCAACCAGTACAGCCAACCATCAAACATATGAAGCAACAGCTTCGCGCGAGCGCTCAACCCAACCAAAGCCAAATTCAACAAATGAAAACGGCAGCCATCAACCAAAAACTCCGTATTACCAGCAATCAAAATAAATTGATCTCACGGCTAACGTCTCTGCAGTCGCTATCCAAAGTCCATTACAAATTTAGCGATCTTACCAATACCATCAGTGTAACCCTGAAGGAAACAGATCTTGATGCCGTGCGCCATTTGCCAGATGTGGAAGGCATATACCCCGATAACAAAGTAACCATTAATTTGGCCGAAAGCGTTGCGCAAACCAAAGCGCCCGATGTTTGGAACATGAAGGACGAAAGTGGTTTTGCTGTAACTGGGCGCGATATAAAAGTTGCCATATTAGATACGGGTATAGATTACACCCACCCCGATTTAGGTGGCTGTGTAGGGGCGAACTGTAAGATTAGGTTGGGCCGGAGTTTTGTTGACGGAAAGCCGTCTGACGATTTTATGGATCGGCATGGGCATGGCACTCACGTTGCGGGCATAGTGGCCGCTAATGGAACCTTAAAAGGTGTAGCTCCCGATGCCCTGCTCTATGCGTTTAAAGTGTTAGATGATACTGGCTCTGGCCAAGACAGCGGCATTATTGCTGCCATGGAAAAAGCGGTAGACCCAGATGGCGACCCCACCACCGATGATGGTGCGGATGTCATTAACATGAGCTTAGGTGGCTACGGGGCAGCCAACTCGCCACTCTCTGAAGCGGCTAATACCGCCATGAATAGCGGCGTTATGGTGGTAGTAGCCGCAGGCAATAGCGGTTCCAACTACAGCACGATTGGTAGCCCCGGCAACGCCGAAAAAGTACTTACGGTTGGTGCCATCGATAAACAAGGCGCTATTGCTTACTTCAGCTCAAGAGGGCCGGTAGTTGGCGCAAATTATATCAAACCAGAAGTGCTCGCTCCCGGCGTGGATATAAACTCGCTTAAACCCGGCAATAGCTATACAACATTAAGCGGCACAAGTATGGCAACCCCTCATGTTGCCGGTGCCGCTGCACTCATGCTCCAGTTGCGTCCTACTTTAAAACCGGAGGATATAAAGTCACTGCTGATGACCTCTGCACGTGGAATCGGTGAAAATGTATTTACGCAGGGCGCGGGCGCAATAGATTTAAAAGTAGCGGCATCACTGCAATGGATAATACAAAATCCCTTGAAATTTGTTGGTAATGTGGATGCCGGTGTCGCGACGTGGGAACAGCCTTTTACGCTGAGCATAAAAAATATTTCGCAACAGAGCGTGAGCCTTGATTTTAATCAGCCAAGCGCATTGGTGGCTGGTTTATCGCTAAGCTTACCTGCATCTCCTGCC
Organism: Gammaproteobacteria bacterium; assembly: GCA_005801205.1. Taxonomy (GTDB): domain Bacteria; phylum Pseudomonadota; class Gammaproteobacteria; order Pseudomonadales; family Cellvibrionaceae; genus Cellvibrio. Next base: position 15,829 of record SYDJ01000233.1, on the reverse strand, counting down.
GTACTTGAGCCATTAACGTCAGCACAATATCAATTTAAAGCCACTGCCGATAATCCAGCCTTGGGTTTCCCGACTAATAAATCGATGCATTTTGAAACGCAGTTTTCGGTGAAATCTGCATTAAATGATATCAAGGTTTCTGCGGTGCTCTTGAAGGCGGCCAAAATCACTTTCCAGCCTGCGAACGGGCTCTATTACGTTGCGCTTATGGGGCAAGACCTTGGCGACTTTAACCAGATTTACCGAGCTGATGGTTGTGGAGCCGATCCACAACCCTACGAGTTTTATATAAAGCCGGGCACTTACGATGCTTTGCTGTATTTCTGTAACGGTTCAATTGTTGCCAAGGAATCGCTTACCCTTGATAAGGAGCTCTCTGTTGCGGGATCCAGTGATGATGCACATTTTATTATGGGTATTGAGCAAGCAAAGTTGCTAGATGGTCGGGTTTTATCTGCGGATAATATTATTGATCACTCGGGTATTCAGCTGTTGTTTCATGAGCCATCTAAAACTGGAATTTATGCCTTCTTTTTTGGTTCATTTGTAGGTAAAACTATAAAGCTATCGCCTATGTCGAATAGAATCAAGTTCTCCGCCGGCTTTCTTTATAGAGAAAAAACTCCCGACTGGTCTGATCTGTATTTCGTCAACTGGAATAAACCGGATGGTATTGCCCAAGGAGAATCCAAAATTTTGGACGTGGCAAAACTTGCCGAGCTGGATTTCCGCTATACAGACAATAAAATTGTTCAACAGGGTGTATTGGATACTATTCATGTCAGAGAAATTAATCCATTTTCGGGGTGGATGGCATGGGGGTTTGGACAATATAACTACCCCTTAATTGAAACCCCCATAAATCGTAAAATATATTCTGAATTATTCACCCTTAATAAAAGTGAGTTTGCTCTGGCTATCAATATTGAGAAAAAAGATCCAGATTATGGTATCAGTACCATCGCCTCTACCGATTATGTTGGTTTCTTGAGTCAATCTGAGGTAATGAAGTTTTCGTCGCCTTTCTTTCCTCTCACTTCCGGCCCTCATGTATTTGCAAACAAAGGAATTCACTTGGATGGCAATGGATACTTTTACCCACTGTCGCTTCAGTACTATAAAGACAATAAAAGTTTTGAGGAGGTGGACGCGGGTAATTTTTTGGGTTGGATAAGAGGTGTGGACGGGCTTCAGAATAGGTTTTATGACGTAGTCGATTTTAATACCTATTGCGATGATAAGTTGTTAATTTCCGGTACAAGACCCTTATCGCCTTATCCAAATGATTCTACGGTATGCGATACCGTGAAAATTGAACGACGCTGGGAAAATCGATATTTGAATCAGGTGGGGGAAGTAGTTGCTGTACAAAATCTGGATATGGTTGAAGCGAATAAGTGGGATGCTGATAGCAATGGTGGTCGATCAACTCCGCTATTAGAAACCTTAGTTTTTTTAAATGGAGAGGATATGTCTAGAGTTTTAAACTCTACAGATCCAAAAATTAAATTGAACTTTAAAAATGAAAAGGGAGATTCCCTAACCGATAGAAATGCGTTAACCCTAGAATTTAAAGCTGATGAAGGTGCGCCGTGGAAAGCATTGAGCGTTGAGCTAAATGGTAATTATTTTGTGGCGACCTTACCGCTGTTGCAAGGAACACATATCGCCTCCTTGCGTATAAAATATAAAGGTACGGGCAGGTCTTATATAGAGCAAACCTTGAATAATGTTTTTGTTTTGGGTGTGGGTTCTGAAATTGTAATCACTACGCCAGAGTTTCCTGAGTTGCCGGACATTACTGTCGAAGCTGCGGGAAAATTAACCTCGTTTACGCTTCCTGATGTATATGCGGTTGATTCTAAATATGGAAAAATTAAAGCGACAACCAAAAATCTTGGGCCCTATGCATTAGGTAGAAACACTATTGTGTGGAGTGCAAAAAATGCTATAGGAGTAGTGACTAATGCCTCGCAGACGTTAGTTGTTCGGGACACCATATCGCCGATGGTTTTTGCACCTGCTGATATGGTAAAAGAGGCAACAGGAAAAGAAACTGCCGTAAGTTTTGGCTTTGCTACAGCAACAGATATAGTTGATGGCATGACGCTGGCTACAACCACCAGCGATGGAATCGCATTAAAAGTCGGCAACCATTTCGTGGAATGGAAAGCAGTGGATTCCTCAGGGAATATAGGTTCTGCTATTCAAGTGGTTACCATTAAAGACACCACTGCGCCCGTTGTGCGTGCGCCGCAAGCGATTGTAAAAGAAGCAACGGGTATTAGCACTCCGGTTACCTTGGAACAAGCCTCGGCGACCGATGTAGTAGATGGCGAGATGTCAGCTACAACGCAAAGCTTACCCGCATTTGCGGTGGGCGAACACGATGTAACATGGTCCGCAACCGATGCTGCAGGTAATACCGGTACAGTGCTTCAACGCATAACAATTAGGGATACAACTTCACCCAGCGTAGTTGCGCCGCCCGCAATAAACATCACAACCAAAACGTTTCCCGTATCAGTGAGTTTAGGTGTGGCAACCGCAACCGATATTGTCGATGGTGCGCTCACACCTACCGCAAGTGAATCTGGGCCGTTCAATGAGGGGCAATATACAGTGACGTGGACGGTGAAAGATAAAGCAGGGAATCTAGGCACAGCGACTCAATCAGTCACTATCACTCGTGAACAATCTATTGGTGGTGGTGGCAGTAACGGTGGCGGTGGCGGCGTGAGTGCTGGGATTATATTTTTGTTATTCGCTTACAATCTCTGGTTGTTGCGTGAAAAATATTACGAGCTGCGTTTACAGCGCAGCCAAAAAAAATTGTAAATCTCACTTTTTTACATCACCCGCAATAATTCCTTCACATCGCTCACATGGCGGCGGCTGATAATCGGCCGCTGTTCTGTATCTGCCAAGCGCACTTGGTATTGTCCCTGAGTTACGCGTTCAATTGCTTCAATATGTTTCACCGAAATTAATGCGTTGCGGTGAATACGAATAAAGCGGCCGGCGAACTCTTCTTCCAATTCTTTTAGGGTTTCGTCTAACAGGTGTTCGCCGTTGCGGTGAAAGACTGTGACGTATTTATGATCGGCGACAAAATAGCGAACATCTTCTAGCGGAATTAGCTCTATGCCGCGTCGAGTTTTGGCGCTGATATGGGTGCGCGAATTTTTATTTTCGGGTGCAGGTATTTGTGCCGCAGCGCGCTGCACTTTATTTAATTTTTGCGCTTTGTTGAGCGCGTCTTTTAATTGTTCAGCCTTAATGGGTTTTAATAAATAGCCAATTGCATCTGTGCCAAAGGCATCAAGAGCGTATTGATCGAAGGCTGTGCAAAAAATAATGGCGGGCGGGCAATCCAATTCGCTAATTTCGTGGGCGAGAGTGAGGCCATCTTTGCCAGGCATGCGCACATCGAGCAATACAATATCGGGGTCGTGTTCGTTGATGGCGAGCAATGCAGCATCGGCATTCTCAGCTTCTGCAACTATGTTGTGTTCTTCTAATTTTTCGATCATGCGCACCAAGCGTTGGCGGGCAAGGGGTTCATCATCGACAATTAAAATTTCCATCTTGTTATTCTCACTTTTGCAGCGGGCAAAAAATATAGGTGGTGAATACGCCATGTTCTTCGCTGGAGGACAAGCGCGCGTTATCACCATAGTGTACTTGCAAACGGTGGCGAATATTATCCAGCGCCATACGGTTATGGCGATCTTGTGATGGCGTTTGCGCTTGTGACGGCGACTTCTTAACGAGCGGATAGGGATTGGTAATGGCAATCATTAATTGATTTTTGGCTTGGGATATTTTAATGGTAACTGTGCCGCCATTGGGCATGGGTTCAATGCCGTGAAAAATGGCGTTCTCCACAAGAGGCTGCAGCATGAGGCTGGGGATTTTTATATCCTCGCTGAGCGCGCCAATCTGCCAATCCACAGTGAGGCGCTTACCCATGCGCAGTTGTTCAATTTCCAAGTAGCGACGGCACAGTATGACTTCACGATCGATGGGAATCAGCGCTGGCTCAGCAAGACTGGCGCGAAATAATTCTGCTAGGTCTTCAATAACACGCTCCGCTAAATCGGGGTCTGACACAATCAAGCTGGCGATGCTGTTCATACTATTAAATAAAAAATGCGGGCGAATACGTGATTGTAAGGCTTGAATTCGCGCATGCAATTCAGCTTGCTGCTGGTTGCGTAGTTGTTGCTGGAGATACAAATAGCGCAGGGTAATGCCCGATAAAATCGCAGAGGTCAGCATGTTGCTGCACAACTGCCAAAGATTAACGTGAAACCTTTGCGCACCCATGAACATGCCGCTGGCAAAGGCCTGTAACAATAGCTGACCAAGAATCGACATGATCAGTGTTGTAAGCAACACGGCTCCGTAAGCTGCAAGCCCTGCTTGCGTGGGTTCCCAGCGGCGCAGCCAAGGGCGCATACGGCAAATTACATAGGCGCTGATTAAGCTAATCCATTGGATTTGAAAGGAGTAGAGCGCGAGCAAATCCCAGCTAAATGTAGGTAGAAATGAGGCGTTGAGGGTCAACAACAGCGCAACCAGCTCTGCAACCAAGACCAAGAGCAGCACCGATTGCGGGTTGCACAGGTTAGGTAAAAAATCGTTATGGGTGCCTTTATTCTTGGTATTAGTCACGGGTACTTGGCTCCAGAGCCGATGAAATGAGGCTATAATGCCCGCCTTTATTTATCGCTATATTATGTCTTCTTCTTTTATTTTTCTCGGAAACATTCCTCATGAGCCAAAACGATCAGCCCATCAAACCTTGGGGCGGCCGCTTTACTGAAGCGACTGATGCCTTTGTTGAGCGCTTTACTGCCTCCATCGGCTTTGATTATCGCCTTTATCACCACGACATTAATGGCTCTATCGCTCACGCCACCATGTTGGCAAAAGTGGGCGTTTTGACCGATGCCGAGCGCGATCAAATTATTACGGGTCTTGAAGAAATCCGCGCTGAGATTGTTGCCGGTAAATTTAATTGGTCGGTAAGCCTTGAAGATGTGCACATGAACATCGAAGCAGTGCTTACCCAGCGCATTGGAATTACGGGTAAAAAGCTTCATACCGGGCGCTCGCGCAACGATCAAGTTGCTACCGATATTCGCCTCTATTTGCGCGACGAAATCGATGCAATAGCGAAGGAACTCACCCGCCTGCAACAAGGTCTCTTGAGTGTAGCTGAGCGCGAGGCCGATACCATCATGCCCGGCTTCACCCATTTGCAAACCGCGCAGCCAGTCACTTTCGGTCACCATTTATTGGCGTGGTTCGAAATGTTGCAACGCGATTATTCGCGCTTGATGGACTGCCGCAAGCGCATGAATTATTTGCCACTCGGCGCAGCTGCTTTAGCGGGAACAACTTACCCAATTGACCGCGCTTACACTGCACAATTATTAGGTTTTGATGCACCGACTGAGAACTCGTTGGATTCCGTAAGCGATCGCGACTTTGCGATTGAGTTCGCCTCCTTCGCGGCGATTTTGATGATGCATATGTCGCGCTTCAGCGAAGAGTTAGTGCTGTGGACTTCATCACAATTTAGCTTTATTGATTTACCCGATCGCTTTTGCACTGGCTCATCCATCATGCCGCAAAAGAAAAACCCAGATGTGCCTGAATTAGTTCGCGGTAAAACCGGTCGCGTGTACGGCCACCTCACCGCCTTATTAACCTTGATGAAATCGCAACCTTTGGCCTACAACAAAGACAATCAAGAAGACAAAGAACCTGTGTTCGATGCGATTGATACCGTCAAGGATTGTTTGCGCGCTTTCGCCGATATGGTGCCCGCAATTCTGCCGCGCAAAGAAAAAATGTACGAAGCGGCTAAGCGCGGTTTCTCTACCGCAACGGATTTGGCCGATTACTTGGTGCGTCGCGGTGTTCCGTTTCGTGATGCGCATGAAATTGTAGGCAAGTCGGTAGGCTACGGCGTGCAAACTGGTAAAGATTTATCAGAGATGAGTTTGGCTGAGTTGCAACAATTTTCTACCGTTATCGAACAAGATGTTTTTGCTGTCTTAACGCTAGAAGGTTCAGTGGCTGCACGCAATCACATTGGTGGTACTGCGCCAGTGCAAGTGAAGGCCGCTGTTGAACGCGCAAAAGTGAACTTGGCTGCGCGCGCTTAGGAAAAAAGCTACTTACCTAAAAGCCGCGCTCTGCAAATTGGGCGCGGCTTTTTTATTGCTTTTCCATAAACAATAAATTTATGCGCGAACACTAGTGAATGCGGCTTGATTTTTTGTGTTTTCCCAGAGCGCCTTGTCAGGAGGCCGCCTGGGTTTTAATTTTTATAAAAGCATTATTAATTTATCGATTTCTTAAAATCTTTTTTCGCTAGGCTGGCGGGAGTTACATAATCTGCAGAATAAGCATCAATACTCATTGGATTGATATGGTAGTGTGTTGTTAGCAAATAGTGTTTTTTAAATTTTTCTTGTGATAATTCCACCTCGTAATTGTATTGTAGTCGGGATAAATACAGGCCTGCTTTCGTTGAATCCACCAAAAAATGACGCTTTACCAATTTCGTTTTTAATTTAGAAAGTGTAAGTGGTGTTTTGAATGTTTCGGTTATCTTAATTGGGCGAGCAATTAATGTTGATAGCGTTGCAATTTCATTCTTTTCCATTTGCGCTGGGGTCTGCTCTGCCTTTAACGACACAGATTTGGGCAAATCTACCGAGTAGAGACCATCAATAGCCTTGTATTGGCAATGCAACTTGGTTTGCGCATGGCTACAATTTACTGTTAAGGTAAATTGTAAAAATGTATCGAAGTTGTGTTCAGGTGAATCTAATTGTAGCCCGCTTTTTAAAATATATTGCGATGCATCACTAGGCGACTTTTCAACGATTAGATACTGACGAACAGATTTCCGATCATAATGATCTTCATTTGTGGATACAAACAATGCATCCTGCTGCTGTTGCAAATCCTGCTGATCGTTCCAAGGTACATCTATAAAGAAACTCTGGCCTTTTACCATCATAGGATAAGTAACTGACGGAAATTGTGGTATCTCTACTATAGGTGCGGGTGGTGGCTTATGGCTTTGGCATCCCAGCAATGACATACCCGCAACAAAATAAAGGGTAGTGTGCCGGAAAAGCTTGATTGTTAACATAATAGACTCCTTTTTATGAATAGGTTTGGCTCGCGTTTGTTATAGCGCGTTTGTTATAGATTTTTTAAGATAGATTTCTTGCGAATAGGTTCAACCTGAGACTGCAAATACTTAGTTAAAGGGCTCCGAAGTATTTGCTAAAAATGCAACAAGTAAATCAGCTGAAAAGCCAAATAAATTCAGTTACTGTGGTTTTTTCTTGCAAAGTTTGTGTAATTTAATTGGCCTGCTGATTATGCACACAAACCCTCTCCCTGCAACTCGCTCACATGAGATAATTTATGTACGATCATTTCGATGCTTTAATTTTTGATATGGACGGCACTTTGGTTGATAGCGGCCAACTGCACGAATTTGCGTGGAGCGAAACCTTAAATAAATACGGTATTCCTATTGATCGCGCATTTATGCGTTCACTCGCGGGGGTGCCCACCAAGGGCACTATTGAAATTTTGTTGGAAAAATTTAATCTCATTGCAAGCGCAACACTGGATGAGATGAACGATTTTAAAGAAGCTTGGGTGCATGAAAATATGCACAAGTTTGTAAAACCCACCGCATTGATTGAAGTTGCAAAAAAATACCACGGCATTAAACCTATGGCGATTGGCACTGGCGCTTACACGCACGAAGCCATCACCATTTTAGGTTTGTGTGGGTTGGATAAATACATAGATGCGATCGTAGGCGCAGATCAAGTTGAAAATCCAAAGCCTGCGCCAGATACTTTCTTGCGCTGCGCAGAGTTGCTTGGTATTCCTGCGGAAAAATGCGTGGTGTTTGAAGATTCCAAGCTCGGCCTACAAGCAGCAGCTTCCGCCGGTATGGCGGGTATAGATGTGTTGCTGGTTCATGCAATTGAAAACGATTATTTTTTATAACCATTGAATGATGGTGCAACTCCCGATTCCCGAATGGGGCACAGCCCGTGGGTAGAGCCCTTACGCCACCGCCTGACTAGCAGGCGTACACACCTCCATTAATATCCAGCGTGGCACCGGAGATAAAACCATCGTACTCGGACGCCAAAAACACCACCGCACGGGCCACATCATCCGCACAACCCGCAAGCCCTAGCGGAATGGCAGCAATGGTGGCATTGGCCGACTCATCCGTGGTGTGCGTATTGTGAAATGAGGTGCCCAAAATTAAGCCTGGTGCCACTGCATTCACGCGCACGCCGCGCCCACCCAACTCGCTGGCTAGCGAGCGTGTCCAGGTCAAAATAGCGCCTTTGGTGGCAGAATACACCAGTGACCCGCCGTGGCCGCCTTTGCGCCCGGCCAGCGAGGCTAGATTCACAATACTGCTTTGCGCATTGCGACACAGCAGGGGCAGAGCCGCCTGAGTTACCCACAAGCAGGATGTCATATTGACGTCGATTACCTGCTGCCAAAAGGCCTCATCAACTTGCTCTAGGCTCCTGCGCGCCACCAGCGAGCCGGCATTGTTAACCAATGCATCCAACCCCCCGAGGTGCTCGTCCACCGCAGCCAATAAGCGTTGCGCCTCGGACTGTTGCGTCAAGTCGGCACCAATGGCGCAAGCCTTCAGGCCCTTGGCCCGCGCTTTCTCCACCAACGCGTGAGCGGGTTCAGCACTGGAATGGTAGTGCACCGCAAGATGGGCGCCCGCCTCGATAAATCGCTCGCTCATAGCCAAACCAATACCCTGCGCACCCGCCGTAACCAAGACTCTTTTACCCGCTAATTTGTGCATCATTTGCCCTCATAAAAAAACAAAAGTGTAACGCAAAAAATCGTGGCTGGAGGGCTGGCTGCAAAACAGCCACGGTGATTAGTCGCAAGAAGTGAACGATATTGCCGCTGCAGCCAGCAAAGATGCGTAGCCATCTTTAAAGCCGGGGTAACGAAATACAAACCCCGAACCCAACAAGCATTGATTACTACAGCGCTTATTACCGCGCTCGTTGGTAGCGGCGTCTGATAAAAACTCAGCCACCCCCATTTGCTGCGCCAGCCAAGTCACCACTTCTACCATAGGTGCCGGAGCGCTATCGGTGGCGAGATAAACTGGTTGTAATTTTTCACCCTTGCGATCTAATTCAATGAAATGCGCAAGACAACGAGCGCCATCGTCAGCATGAATACGATTGGTAAAGTGGGCGCTGGCAGAGGCGCGCTTTTGCTTAACCTGCTCAATCAATCGGTTCCGATTAGGGCCGTAGATACCGCTAAAACGAACGATTGTGTTGGCATAACCACTATTCTGGATGACAGCTTCCGCTTCCAGTAAGCGCTCACCGCTGAAACCTACCGGCTCGGTGGGCGAGTTTTCATCTACCCAAGAACCATCCAATTGCCCATAAACCGCCGTGCTGGAAACGAAAATCACCAAGCGCGGCTTAAGCGATTGAGCATCCAACTCCTCTACCAAATTCCGGCAGGTTTGCACGTAAGCACGCTGGTAACCCGCATCACTGCGCTCACTGGGTGTCATTGTGATAATAACTACCGCGAAGTCTTGCCTCAGGACTTCAGCAAGCTCCTCGGCATTAGTCACGTCGCAAGCTTGATAGTGCAGAAAAGGCAAATCTGCCGGAGGATTTCGGCGCAAGCCAGTGACTTCATAGGCATCTTGCGGTAAGCATTGCGCCAACCGCTCACCTATATCGCCGCATCCCACTATCAAAACGTGCTCTTTCACAAATGTTTGACCTTTTATTTACTGAGCAAGAGGGTTAGTGCTCTCACGCAAATGATCTAGTTTTTCTAGCACCCATTGCTCTACAGCTGCGTCGTCATAAATATTGCCGTTAAACACCGAATCGGGAATATAGGGCTCATTATCTTTGCGGGCGCGATGATTCCATTGTTTTACAGGCACCATGAAGCGGTAAGCATCTTCATGGTAATCGTGCCACATATCCGTTACTTCGGTGTACACCGTGTCGGCACTGGTGGGCTCACCCCAATGAAGTACATTGGGTATTTGCTTTAATCTATCCACAAAATTAAGGCAGGAGCTCACACAACGCTTATCGGTTAGGATTATCACTTTGCCACGATAACTCCAATTGGCGGATTCGACTTCCGCTGAGTTATCCGCTAAGCCTCCAAAAACTTCTTGCTGAGAAAATTGTTGCTCATTATTTTCCAGTGCTTTTTTCATACGTGCATTGATCGCCGACAGCCATTTGGCTTCAGAGGAGTTTTCGCCTTGCGAAAGCTTAACTTGCTTAATCATGTAATCGCGCGACCAGTAAAACGACCAGCTTGGACGATAGAAGCTTTCTGAGTTGCCAAATTTTTCTACCAATTGCACCATTAGATAGATCCAGCCATTTTTACCAAAAGCGGCAGTCAATATTTCATCACCAAAATCTGAATTGCCACCCGCGTTCAGGCGCAGATCAAAGATCAAGGTTTCATTCCTATGCAGCGACGCTAAATCCTTCAGCAGTTGTTGGTGATGTGCATAGGCCTCTGGCGTGTTTAATTTGAAATCGCTGACGTTAACCCATGCAACACCGTCAGCTTTTCGCGTTAGCGATGGATAGGTATAGGTTTTATAGGTTAGAGCATTTATGTGCTGTTTAGTTTTTTCATCAAGCTTTTGCCACACGAATGGAAATTGTTTTTCTTCTCCCGATGAGCTTTTAAATAGGCACTGAGCAATCTCTGGACGCGCTAGCACGTCATAGCCCATGGCTTTTTGAGTCAAGGTTTTGGCCACTTTGTCACGTGCAATTAAAAGATTCCAGCGCGCATCCACGTAGGGCGAATAGTGATTTTGGAGCAGCTCTTCGATGGGTTGACCATCGCAACTCAATAGTTGATGCCCTACCTCGGGGTAGTTGCCTCCACCTAAACTAAAGGTAACCTCATAACCCTGTGTTGTTGCCTTCAACAACCAGCCAGCCCACTCTTCTTTAGTGCGCTCCAGCAGGCTATAGCGCGAATAGGCTATACCTCCTGACAAATGCGAATCCTTGTAGCCTACTAGGTAATAATTTAATAAGGCTTGCTCAGCGGCAGTAGAATGCACCAAAGGCAACAATGCTTTGGTTTTTTCATACCCCGTTTTATACCAAGCTTGAAACTCAGTGGCAGAAGGGTCGAGCACAGCGGGGTGCATTTCAGTGATGGACTGATGAACAAAATCCAAATGTTTCGCCGCGCGCTTCTGCGGTGTTAAGAACGCAAAATAAACAACCACAGCCGAAACAAACGCCAGCAGCATAATGGCAGACACCGTCTTCATGAGTATTTTTAGATAGGGTTTCAACATGAATTCCTTTTTTCTTAGCTCTTATACAGTAGTGGCGGATTATAACTGGAATCACCTATATCCTCACATCCAACTATTAAAACTTGCTCTTTTGATAGGGATTGACTATTCATTACCATGCAAATGGTTTACCTTTTGGATATCGTTTTAAAGATTCTCTCAGTTGGATTCCGCGATTCTCTCTGCGACCGTTGCCAACATGGATGTTGGCATCGAGCCTACAGGGATGTATTCACGGCGTGTCGCAGAGGGGATTGCGGAATCCACTACGCCTAGGAACTACCATGACCCTCACCGAACTCCGCTACATAGTTACCCTCGCCCAAGAGCAACACTTTGGCCGCGCCGCCGACCGCTGCTACGTAAGCCAGCCGACCCTCAGCATCGCGGTAAAAAAGCTGGAAGATGAACTCGGCGTAGCCCTGTTTGAACGCACCAAATCCCGCGTTCACCCAACTCCGCTCGGCGAGCAAATCGTTAAGCAGGCGAACCTAGTGCTAGAGCAAACCGCCACCATCAAAGACATGGCCGATGCCGGCAAAGATCAGCTCAGCAGCCCATTATCGGTTGGGGCAATTTTCACCATTGGGCCATACCTGCTGCCGCAGTTTATCCCGCATTTGCAGAAGCTGGCCAACAAAATGCCGCTCTATGTGGAAGATGGCTACACCCACACCCTGCGCAAAAAACTGCGCAATGGCGAGCTGGATGTGATTATCGTCGCCCTGCCATTCAACGAGCCAGACGTAGTCACCCAAGCACTTTACGACGAACCCTTCGTAGTGCTTATGCCCCACGATCACCCGCTCGCCGCCAAAACCGAAATCGACCCCGGCGAGATTGGCAGCCAACAATTATTGCTGCTGGGCGAAGGCCACTGCTTCCGCGACCAAGTGCTCACCACCTGCCCAAACATCCACCAAACCGAAGACAATAACGCCAATGTGCGCACCGCCGCCGAAGGCAGCAGCTTGGAAACCCTGCGCCATATGGTCGCCTCTGGTTTGGGTATTACCATACTGCCGCAATCCGCCGCGAGCAGCAGCATTTACAGCTCCAACTTGCTGGTGACACGCCCGTTTATGGCACCGGCACCTATGCGCACAGTCGCGCTCGCATGGCGCGCCAGCTTCCCACGCCATAAAGCGATAGATGCTTTGCGAAAATCCATCCAAATGGCCAGAACCGCTCTACAATAAGAGACCAGATCTACAATAGTAAAACCGCTGTGAATGAACCGCAGCACTGGTAAACAACCATGAGATTCCAGCATGCGCAGATCCTTAGTCGCCACCCTCTTTTTAATCGCAAGCCTGCCCGCCTTGGCGAGCATGGAAGAGGCACTCAGCGATTTTAAAAAGGGCAACTACGGCGCGGCGATTTCAGAGCTAAATACGCTGGGCGATGCGGGCAATATATCTGCTCAAATCATGCTCGGCGCACTTTACAACAAAGGCGGCGCAATCCCCCGCAACGATAAAATGGCCGCCACCTGGTTTGAAAAAGCCGCCAACCAAGGCAATGTCGAAGCTCAATTTCAGCTGGGCAACCTCTATGAAAACAGCCAGTTGCCAAAAGATTACAAAGCCGCCGCCAACTGGTATCTCAAAGCAGCGCAGCAAGACTCAGCCAAAGCTCAAGCTCGCCTTGGTGTTTTTTACGCGCAAGGGCTAGGCGTAACAAAAAATCCCAATGAAGCTATCTTGTGGTCAGGCAAGGCTGCGCTTCAGGGCAATGCAGATGCTCAATACTGGTTTGGCCTTAACTATCTGCAAGGCAAACGCGCGCCCAAAGATGCACAAATCGCCATGGGCTGGCTCAGCAAAGCCGCCGCACAAGGCCATGCCGACGCACTCTTGCTCATGGCAAGAGCTTATCAGCGCGGCGAAGGCACTCCTAAAGATGCAGTGCTGGCCTACGCCTTAAACAAACTCGCCTTAACCAACAAAACATCCCCAACCGCCACCCAACAACGCGACGACCTTGCCGATGCGCTGTCACCTGAGCAGCTAGAAGCCAGCAACAAACTCGCCACTGAACTGCAAAAACCCAAAAACTTTTCATCTGCTTTAAACGCTTATATCAACAAAGCCCACCAAGCGCCGTTTAGGTTTTTTGATCGCCCTGAAAAATAAGGGCGGCTCTGGCTGTATGACCCTCACACCAAAATAATGCTCCCCGCATAACGTGCCACCAAAGCGTCAGACGTTAATAAGGTGATACCTTCAACCATGGCTTGCACAATCAATAAACGATCAAAAGGGTCTTTGTGAATAAGCGGCAGATTATCAAGGGAGACGGTGTGTTCACTGGTAATGGGCAACTCTAGGTAGCCATTATCGAGCAGGCCGCGCCTAAGCAAGCGGGGGTTTACGCTGAAATCATTGCGGCCAAGCCCGTTTTTAATACTGACCTCCCACAAGCTCGCCGCACTGAATAACAGCTGGTTTGCAGTGTTCTCAAGCATGCTACGCGCATCGGTTGAGAGCCGTTCCGGTTGGCCTGCTGCCCACAGCAGTAAGTGGGTATCGAGTAAATATTTCATTCGCCAATACTCTCATCGCCACCAAATAAAACTTCAATCTCTCCCGCACCCATGCGATCAAAATCATCGGGTACGGTAATTTTCCCCGTTAAAAAACCCAAGCGCTGCATTTGGCTTGCTCTTGGCGCATCGAGCGCAGAAACCTTTACTAAGGGTTTGCCTGCCTTGGCGATCACAAAAGATTCACCTTGTACGGCTTGCTCTACCAGACGCGAAAGATGTGTTTTGGCATCGTGAATGTTAATGGTTTGCATAACAGCCCCCCGAAAATTAGTTGAACTAAGTTTAGTTAGTTTAGTTGTAGTACACAAATTAATCTACAGCTAAAAAAATAACAAAGATTGTTATAGTATGAGCATCATCACCCGCACACCGAGGTTTTTATGAATGTATCACTGACTGCGCAACTCGAATCTTATGTACAACATAAAGTGGCTTCAGGCATGTATAACTCCGCCAGCGAAGTTATGCGCGAGGCATTGCGCTTAATGGCAGAAAAGGATGCCTTGCAAGCCGTTAAGTTAGAGTCTCTGCGCAGCGATATTCAACAAAGCTTAACCGCCTTGGCCGCCGGTGAAGGTAGAGTATTGGATATTGAAGCCATAAAAGCGAAAGGCCGTGCGCGCCCTTGATGCCCTCTTCTAAAACAATGCCCACCACCCAAACCCTCGACCAAATCCCCGTTACCGCCTTAAAGGGCGTTGGCGCGAGCTTAGCTGAAAAATTGGCGAAGATTGGCCTATTTTCCCTGCAAGATGTACTCTTTCATTTGCCTGCGCGCTATATGGATCGCACCCGAGTTACGCCCATTGGCGGCTTACAGCCGAGTGTGAATGCGGTGATTGAGGGCGAGGTTCGCGCGTGCGATATCGTTTTTGGCAAGCGCCGCAGCTTGGTGGTGCGCATGCAGGACGGCACCGGCGGCATTACCCTGCGCTTTTACCATTTCAATGCTGCGCAAAAAAATCGCCTCACCAACGGCACCCAGTTGCGCGTATTTGGTGAAACTCGTCGTGGCGCGGCGGGTTTGGAGATGTATCACCCCGAATACGATTTGCTGGATGAAGCCGCGCCGTTGCCGTTGGAACAGCACCTCACTCCAATCTACCCCGCAACCGAGGGCCTTACGCAACCGCGTTTGCGCACGCTGGCCACGCAAGCACTCACATGGTTAGGCACTCATAGCCTGCGCGAATTATTGCCAGACGACGTGCGCCGCCAGCTCAACCAAAGCTCACTGGCCGATGCCCTGCGCTATTTGCACCAGCCGCCCACCAACGCTAATGTGCATTTATTAATGGAAGGCGAGCACCCGTTTCAGCAGCGCTTGGCGTTTGAGGAATTGCTCGCACATCACCTGAGTTTACTGTTGTTGCGTCGCCAAACGCAGGCCGATGGCGCCAGCCAGCTCTATATTAACAAGCAACTGCAGGCCGATTTTTTAGCGCAGTTGCCATTTCAACTGACCCGCGCACAAACACGCGTCTTTACCGAAATCGCCGCCGATTTGGCCAAAGCCATCCCTATGTTGCGCTTAGTACAGGGCGATGTCGGCTCCGGTAAAACCGTGGTCGCAGCACTTACCACACTCGCGGCGGTAGCCAACGGCAAGCAAGCGGCGATCATGGCACCCACCGAAATTCTGGCTGAGCAGCACCGCATTAACTTTGGCAATTGGCTGGAGCCGCTCGGCATAAAAATCGGCTGGCTCACAGGCAAACTTAAAGTGGGCGAGCGCCGCACCCAACTCGCCGCTATCGCCAATGGCGAGGCGCAAGTGGTGATTGGTACTCATGCGCTGTTTCAAGATGCGGTGGAATTCTCAGACCTCGGTTTAATTGTTATCGACGAACAGC
>SYDJ01000232.1 GCA_005801205.1 Gammaproteobacteria bacterium | reverse complement strand
GGCCATTGAAAAAGCAAAAATGTTTTTGTTGTAGCTTTTTTTAAAGGGGTCAGAGCCCTTTAATGATTTGCATAAATTGCTACCTGAATAACCCCTGGTTTAAAGGGCTCTGACCCCTTTAAAAAATGGTGAGTAAGATGAGCGTCGAAACATTTAATCCACAACAAGAATTGGTCTCCGTAACCGCTGCCGCCGCTGCGCATTTTAAACGTCAGCTCAGTACTAATGCGGATGCCAAAGCTGTTCGATTAAGCGTAAAACAAAGCGGCTGTACGGGCTGGATGTACGTGGTTGATTTGGTTCCCGAAGGTAAGGCTGAAGATTTGCATTTGGCTTTGGGTGAAGGGGTTGAGTTGTTAATCGATCCAGCTGCTTTGTCGGTTGTTAGCGGCACCGAAATTGATTACGTCACTGAAGGCGTTAATCGCCAGTTGAAATTCAACAACCCGCGCGTCAAAGATTACTGCGGTTGTGGCGAAAGTTTTAGCGTCGCCAGTTAATTAAAAGCACCCCCTCCCAACCTCCCCCTTCATAAGGGGGAGGAGCTAGTTCCCTCCGGAAGATTGGAAGGGAGGGGATAAATTATTTGAGAGTTGTTATGTCTGAAAGACGCATGGTGGTGGCGCTTGCCGATTGTCCTGCTCGCCGAGTGCCTGACGGTACGCCGCTCACCATTCCGCAAGATACCTTTGTGACTATCACCCAAGCATTGGGTGGCAATTACACGGTTACCTATCACGGTCAGATGGTGCGTGTTGATGGTACTGATGCTGATAAGTTAGGTTTAGAGGCAGAAACTATCAGCTTTCCTGAGCCAATGGACGACAAAATTATCGAATCGCAAGTTTGGCAAGCGCTAAGCAGTGTGTTTGATCCAGAAATTCCTGTCGATTTGGTTAATCTTGGTTTGATCTATGGTGTTAAGGTTGATCAAGCGGCAAAGCATGTTGCTATCCAAATGACGCTAACCGCACCTGCCTGTGGAATGGGGCCTGTCTTGGTGGGCGATGTTGAGTATCGTGTACGAAAGGTTCCCAACGTTCAGTCCGTGAAAGTGGAGTTGGTGTTTGATCCTCCGTGGGCGCGTCATATGATGAGTGAAGAGGCTCAGCTAGAAACGGGAATGTTCTTCTAGACCCCTATTTGGTAGTGGGCGCTCAGCTTTACAGGCATAATACCGCCCTAAGTAACTTGTCGGATTCAACACACAATGACCCAATTTGGTATAGATGTAAGCGCCGAGGATATAGTTGATACTCTCGGGTTTTTTGACTCTTGGGAAGATAGATACAAATACATTATCGATCTTGGCAAAGAGTTACCTGCCATGCCAGAGAGCTTTCGCACCGATGAATACATAGTGCGCGGTTGCCAAAGCCAAGTGTGGTTGGTGCATGAAGTGCGCGATAATCGTCTTTTTTTCCAAGCAGATAGTGATGCTTTCATAGTGAAAGGCTTACTGGGTGTGGTTTTAGCGGCCTACAACGGTAAGAACGCTGCGGAGATTCTTGCTGTTGATATAGAGGCATATTTTGCCAGTCTAGACCTCATACAGCACCTGAGCTCTACCCGTGGTAATGGCCTCAAAGCAATGGTGAAACGAATTCAAGATACCGCTGCAAGTCTTTAATAATCTGCGATTTTTTCCCTTTTGGTGCATATAAAATCTGCTCAAACCCGCGTATAATCGCGGGTTTTGTGTTTATGGGCTATCGGGTGAATTTTGCTCTGGCCGTTTTAAGATAATTTTGGAGATTCGCATGGCTGTTGAACAAACCCTTTCCATCATCAAACCTGATGCTGTAAGCAAGAACCACATCGGTGAAATTGTTGCCCGATTTGAAAAAGCCGGTCTTACCATTGCCGCACAACGCATGATGCAATTAAGTCGTGCGCAAGCTGAAGGCTTCTACGCTGAGCATACGGGTCGTCCATTCTTTGATGGTTTGGTTGATTTTATGACCTCTGGCCCCGTTGTTGTGCAAGTGTTGTCCGGTGAAAACGCAATTCTTGCCAACCGCGATTTGATGGGCGCTACTGACCCCGCTAAAGCTGCTCCTGGCACTATTCGCGCTGACTTTGCTGATGCAATTGATGCAAATGCCGTTCACGGTTCAGATTCAGTAGTATCCGCTGCGCGTGAAATCGCGTACTTCTTTGCTTCAAATGAAGTCATTGTTCGTTAATTATTTTTTAAAGCTATACAGCAGGAATTACCATGACTGAGCAACATATCCCAACTTCTGACGCCGCACAGAATAACGCTGCAGGTGCTATTGAGGTGGCTGCTCTTGATGTTGCCAAAAGCGGCCCGGTCAAGGTAAACCTGCTGGGTTTATCTGAAGCAAAGTTAATTGCATTTTTTGAAACTTTAGGTGAGCCAAAATTTCGCGCGGTACAAGTGCTTAAGTGGAT
Organism: Gammaproteobacteria bacterium; assembly: GCA_005801205.1. Lineage (GTDB taxonomy): Bacteria > Pseudomonadota > Gammaproteobacteria > Pseudomonadales > Cellvibrionaceae > Cellvibrio. The sequence goes on along the minus strand of SYDJ01000232.1, from coordinate 314 downwards.
TCATCAGTTAGGTGCAGATAACTTTGATGACATGACCAACGTCAGTAAAAGTTTGCGCGCAAAGTTAAATGAGTGTGCTGAAATTCGCATGCCTGAAGTTATACAGCAGCTGGATTCTGTTGACGGTACACGTAAATTTTTAATTCGTGTCTCGGGTAACAACGTTGTTGAAACAGTATTTATTCCTGATGGTGATCGCGGAACACTCTGCGTATCGTCGCAAGTGGGCTGCTCTCTCGATTGCAGTTTTTGCGCAACTGGTAAACAGGGTTTTAATCGTGATTTAACCGCCGCTGAAATTATTGGGCAGGTGT
>SYDJ01000231.1 GCA_005801205.1 Gammaproteobacteria bacterium | reverse complement strand
TATTTCTACTGAAGTAGATGCACGCTTGTCATTCGATACCAAAGCAAGCATTGCTAAAGCCCACCACTTGATCGACCTGTACGCTAAAGGCGGCGCGGATAAATCACGCGTGTTGATTAAGTTGGCTTCTACGTGGGAAGGTATTCGCGCAGCAGAAGTATTGGAAAAAGAAGGGATCAATACCAACCTGACGTTATTATTTGGATTTGAACAAGCAGCCGCTTGTGCAGACGCTGGCGCGTTTTTGATTTCACCCTTTGTAGGCCGTATTTTGGATTGGTACAAAACCAATACCGACAAAAAAGAATACAGCGCGTTTGAAGATCCGGGTGTAGTGTCTGTGCATCGCATTTACAACTACTACAAGCAAAATGGCTACAACACTGTAGTTATGGGCGCGAGCTTCCGTAACCTTGGCGAAATCGAAGCATTAGCGGGTTGTGACCGCTTGACCATCAGCCCTAACTTGCTACAAGAGTTAGAGCAAGACCAAGGTAAATTGGAACGCGTATTATCGCCCTCAAACACTGGCGAAAAAATTGCCAAAGTTATTGAGACCGAACCAAGCTTCCGTTTTGGTATGAATCAGAATCAAATGGCAAGCGACAAGTTGGCTGAAGGTATTCGCGGTTTCGTGAAAGATCAAATCAGCCTGGAAAAATTATTGAAAGAGCTCGCGTAATTTTTTGCAGATTTAAAAATAGTTTTAAAAACGCCACCTATTTTGTTGACGCCACTCGGCGCTTAATAACGAGGTGGCGTTTTTATGTGTGGCACAATGATTTTAAACGAGAGGCCTGAATTGCTAAGGTCTAATTTACAAAGAGAAGAGTTTACTTAAAGAGGGATTACGAAAGGAGGGAATACATTAAGAGTTTTCAAGCATATTAACGAGATTTTTAAAGGTTTCGTGATTTTGTGCGTTCAAGCTCATCAAAATTTTGTGCGCCTCTAATACCTTTTCTTTAACTTGCTGCTCATCACACTCAATAGCTGTTAAGGTTTTTTCAGGCGCTATTTCTACATCCAACTTATCAACAATCGTAAAAATATCCGCAAAACCCATGGTATCTAAAATACGCTTAATGCTCGCATTAGTCGCCAAGATCACCGGTGTAATATTGCGTTTATCTTGCGCGAGTAATGAAATTTTTGCCATAAGGCCGAGGGTAGTGCTATCAACAGCTTCTGCTTCTGACAAATCAAATAGTACCGATGAAAAATTCGGCGCCGCAAGCATGGCATCAATAAACTGATCGAAGGATATACATAGCGTAAGACGAACATCACCGGTCATCTTAATAATGTAAACACCCGCATGGTCTGCAACCAAAATCTGACCGGGACGCATTCTATTTACCTCTGGCAATCGTAAGGATGGCAATATCATCTGGCGTTTCGCCATCATCCTTAACATGTAAAGTATTGCAGATTGATTCTAAGCTGCCAGTTGATTCTGCAACTTTTTGTAATAAATGAGCTTCTTTATCTTGAATCGTATCAGAGGGCAATATTTCCAACACGCCATCTGAAAAACAGGAGAGAGTGTAAATCTCAGGCAACTGTAATTGGTACACATTCCATGTCACATCTTTGAAAATACCCACTGGCTTCCCAATACCGTCAAGGTACTGACAAGTCTCTGCAGTTTTGAGAATCGGCATTGGCAGGTGGCCAGCAACAGAATAGTTCATCAATTGTGTATGCGTATCTATAACGCCCACAAAGAAGGTTAAATGATGATTCAGTCGTGTTTCTTTTATCTCGCGGTTCACAGTTTGCAATAAATGATTTGAACCGGTAGCAAAGGATTCTTCATCACCAAACAAGCCCTCTTCGCGCACCATGCGACTGACGAGATGTTTTAACCAAATGGTGACAAATGCAGAGGAGGAACCGTGGCCGGAAACATCGGCAAGATAGAAAGCGAGGTAGCGTTTTTTGATGTGGGCGTAATCGACAAAATCGCCACTTAAGAACAGAGATGGCGCTATGTAGTGGGCTACTTCGTAATGATCCTGAGTAATCAGGCGGTTGGGCATTAAGCGTTTCTGAACTTGTTTACCGGCGAGCTGATCGCGCTCTAAGACTCGTAAACTTTCGCGCAATTCGTGGTTGGCGGTTTCTAACTGTTCTCGGTAGCGCTGGTTTTCCAATAAGAGATCTGTGCGCTCAAGAGCCTTGTTAATCGCATGCACCAAAACTTCTATATCTAACACTGGCTTAACTAAATAATCGCTCGCCCCCAATCGCAACACTTGCACCACATCACTCACACTCCCCGCACCGGAAATAATAATCACGGGCAAATCGGGCTGATGTTGCTTGATCTGCTTGAGTACCTGCAAACCATCCGCGCCTGGCATACGCAGGTCAGTGATGACTAAATCTGGGCTGTATTGTTCGATAGCATCGCAGAGCTTATTAGCCTCACCTGCTTCGTATACATCAAACCCGCTATCCGTGAGATAGACGGCGATGCTGCGCCGAACCAGTGCATCGTCATCGATGATGAGCAGCTTTTTGCGTTTCTCCGTCATCTAAAATCTTTCTCAGCTATGGTTTAGGGGCAGGTTTAAGAGGCGCATAACACTACTCTTTCAGCTTCTATCCCGCAAGCAATTCATAAGAGTATTTAGCCTAGTCAAACTTGGTTTTACAGAAGCTGAACCGAACCAGCCAAAAGGAATTATAGTTGGCGAGATTGTGTAGCAGAACTTAAGATAGAGCCACGCACGCCTGGCTTTTTGTGGGCCTGTGCTACACTCAGTGGGTGTTGGGGAATCCCGTATACCCACGTCACTCCCGATAGATAATGAGATAGATAACAAGTTACAAGAGGACTGAATATGAGCTCAATTGATAAAGGCTTTAGTGAAAAGCGTGATTTTATCCGCATGAAAATCAGCGCGCCTTTAAGCGCAAAGCTATCTCATGACGAGGGTGTTATCGAGGGGTTGTGTCGCGACTTAAGCGGCGGTGGAATGCAAGTAGAAACAAAAACACAGATACCCGCAGGCACAGATTTAGTCGTAGAGATCTCGTCCGACCACGGCCACAACCCAACATTACATGCAAAAGCCAAAGTTGCCCGCTGCAGCGGCGACAGCGAAAACGGCTATATGTTGGGCTTAGAAATTGTTGAAGTCCTAAAGTAGGCCTTCGCTAGCAAAGACTCGGATTAGACACCCGAGTCTTATTCTTCTTCCTCTTCACCAAAGCTGTCTTCCACCACACCGTTATTAACCAAAAAATTGCGGCGCTGCAAATAAGCCTCCCGCAAAAACACATACTTATCGCCAGTTAAACTTTTCTCCAACGGTATTATATTCGCCCGAGCATTCAACAAAGACGCAGCTCTTACCGTATTTTTGGTGGGAATATGGTCAATATAGGTTGTAGGATCTGTATACCAATCCACGGGCATTGCGGTGGTATCGCGCAGATTGCTTGGCCCTAAAAATGGCAAAATCATGTAAGGCCCGGCATCCACTCCCCAAACAGCCAGTGTTTGGCCAAAGTCTTCGTGGTCATCATGCTTCAGATTCATGTATTGAGCTACGTCGAAAACCCCCGCCAACCCCAAGGTTGAATTCAACAGTAAACGGCCAGTATCGTGAGCTGCACCGCGAAAGTTGCCTTGCAATACGCCGTTAAAAACACTGGGGATTTCCAACACATTGGACAATACATTACCCACACCCTGACGGAAAAAACCCGGCGTCAACTTTATATAAGCTGTAGCTAATGGTTTAAGCAAGATTTTATCTGCGCCATCATTAAACCGAAACATCGAGCGATTAAACCTTTCCCAAGGGTCAACCGGAGATTTCGTCATTGTTGCTGCAGACTCTACAACAGGGGCCGCCTCTAAAGTGGGAGCTTCTGTTTCTGCCATAGCCGGATTCATGGATAGCGAAAAAGCTAATGTCGCTGTGAACAGGGAAATTCTGATGGTATTCATGGATACGCCAAAAGTGCAGGATTAATAGTAAACAAAGAGGATATAAGCTGAGCCTATAAAAGCGGCGCCACTCTACCCAAAGTCCTTAGCTACAACAACCTCTTTTGAGGCTGCAACAAGACGCCATTTGAGTAGTTTTTTTGAGTTAGCGCGCCCGATCATTATAAAAGCATCGAGCTATACCATAAGTGACAATTGTAACGGATAAGTATTTAGATTTTGCAAGGAGCCTAAAGATCAAAGGCACTGATAGGTCAATTCAAGTTTCATCGCTTTAGTCGCTGTGGGTAAATATCGTTCGGACTCCAACACAAATCCTTTAGCACATTGACCAGCAGCAACCTCAAGTAAACTAAATTTTACAGCCTGCAATTGTTGTGAAGAGTTAAATTCCCCCTTTGCTGTCAGCTTATCCGCAACTACCTCTATCTTTTTTTCCTTAACATCTTGAACTTTTGGCTCTGCAACCTCTTCACCCGCATTTTTTTTGCCCGACAAAGCCTTATGTATCACGCCATTTAAACCGGTTTTGGTGTAATCGCAGTGCTTATCGGAATCTGGCACCAAGCGATCTGCTGCATCAACAGCTGAACCGCACTCTGGTTTTTCTTCCGCTAAGGCCAATGAACACAAAAGCGTAAGCACGCTTATAAATGCTAATTTAACCCACATAATTTTGCCCTCAAAAAATATCACTTTGTAAAAGATAATCGCACTCAATAAAAAAGGGTGCCTAAGCACCCTTCCAGATATCCAATTGAAATCATTAGATACCAAATAATAATTACTCGATATTCAGAGAAATTAGAAGTTCAACTCAAGACCAACAGCAAGGTACTTGTCGTCTGCACGGCTTGCAACTGCAGCACGCTCGTCTTCAACCATGGTGTAGTAACCAAACACTTTAGCCGCTTTAGTCAATTTGTAGTCTGCGCCAATGCTGGTTTGATCGGTGCCAATTTGAACCATATCAGAGCTAGCGTTTTGAACTTTCAACGCCCATTTATCATTCACATTCCATTGTGCAGACAACATGTAACCATCTTCATCAATTACGCCATTGTCGTAAGTTTCCCACATTGCGCCCAATACAACTGGGCCAACATTGAAACGGCCTACAGCGCGCAGAATGTCTGTATCAGTGGTATGAACAACTGCACCGCTGGCATTAGTTACATTGCTATCGTTAGCCAAGGCCAAATAGATAGCTTTAGTGTTATACACTATAGATGCAGAGTAACCGTTATCTACGTTTACAGCATCTTTCTCTGCATTCACATAAGCCACGTTAACAGTGATGTCACTGAACGCTGGAGTTGAGTACTGAACGATATTTTTAGCGCGAGTCTCACCTTGCAACACAGTTTGGATATCGCCAACATAGTCATTGAACAAATCAACTTTTTCTTGTGCAAGTTTGAAAGGGGTATCAAACATACCGATCATTGCTGTACCGCCGGTGCCTTTCAAACCAACATAAATGTTACGTTGAGAGAAGGTTTGACTGCCACCACTGATAGAACAGGTAGTGGTAGTGGTAGTGGTAGCTGCGGGTGTAACAGTAGTAGATTTTGAAGTAGCAGAGCAAGAAGGTGTTGATGACAAGCTATTTGAGCCATCATCTACTTTAGTTTGGTATTCAAATTGGTAAATAACTTTCAAATCGTCATTTACGTTCTCACTGCCTTTCAAGCCGATACGTGAAGCATTACTTACCACTTCAGTGTAAGAGCCACCAACATTTTTGTCAGTAGATTGCAAAGCTACGTTTGCTTTACCGTAAACGGTAATATCAGCAAATGCAGTAGCAGGTACGAGTGAAGCGATCATTAACGGTAATAGAGCTTTTTTCATGAGGTTATCCCCTAGATTTAGATAATAGATTTTTAATAGATACGGTCATAACAAACTACTGACGCGACGCATAAGCATTTGTAGCGTTCTGGCGCGCATTATGTTGTGACTATATTGCAGTTGTATTACAGCGTAGATGAGGACGTGATTTTCGCAACAAAAAGGTAATAAATGAAACCCAAGCACCGGCCTACCCCCCCCCTTTTTCTACCCAGCCAGCATTACCTGTTATTCAAAACAGCTCTATACACACCAGCCGTCATAGTAAAATGCACGTCATAAGCCCACGGAGGATAAGCTTTTACAAAAAATAGGCTGTATTTCTAAGCCCCAGAAATAACCATCTATATAGACCTTATAAAAATTTAAGATTTTATTTTTAAAACGCTGTAACAAATAGAAATCTACAGCGTCTAGTATAGGAGTTGAGGGAAAGCAGTATTACCTCTCAACCTACAAACCTCAAATACCTATATTAAGGAGATTTACCACAATGAAAAATCTATCTACTTCTGCACTCGTATTAGCAACTGCTGCGCTTTTCTCAACCGGTATGGCATTTGCTGATGAAAAACCTGCAACAACTGAAGGCACTGTTAAATGTTCAGGCGTAAATGCATGCAAAGGCCACTCTGCATGTAAAACTGAAACTAACGCCTGCAAAGGTCAAAATGCATGCAAAGCTAAAGGCTTTGAAGCTACCACAGCTAAAGAATGTGCTGCTAAAGGCGGCAAAGAGATGAAAGCAGCAAAATAATTTTTGTTGTTTCACGTTAAAGGCTGTGCAGACTTAAAAGCTCCACGGCCTTTTTCTTAGCCAACCGATTACCATGTGGTTTTTGATTATGACCCGTCAACACCTGCAAAACCAACATCTAGGCTTTGGGCTTGGCTTGCGCAGCGAGCACTACCTCGACCTCATTGAACATGAGCAGCCTGTCGATTGGCTGGAAATTATCAGTGAAAACTACATGATTGCTGGCGGCAAGCCGCTGTATTATCTAGATAAAATTGCCGAGCGGTATCCACTGGTGATGCACGGCGTATCCCTATCCATTGGCAGTGTAGATCCGCTCAATCAGAATTATTTGCAGGATTTAAAAAAACTGGCACAGCGCGTTAAACCCAAATGGATTTCTGATCACCTCTGCTGGACTGGCACTCAAGGCATCAATCTTCACGATTTGATGCCCCTCCCCTATACCGAAGAAGCACTTGCGCATTTAGTCGCTCGCATTACACAAGTGCAAGATTTTTTAGGGCAACGAATTTTATTAGAAAATGTATCCAGCTATTTGACCTATCAGCATTCAACGATTGCCGAGTGGGAATTTTTACGCGCTATAGCGCAAAAAGCGGATTGTTTAGTTTTGCTGGATATCAACAATATTCACGTAAGCGCACACAATCATGGGTTTGATCCCATCACTTATTTAGAGGCTATGCCTGTTGACCGCATTCAACAAATCCACCTCGCGGGGCATTTAAATAAAGGCGATTACAGCATAGATACGCACGACCATGACATTATTGATTCCGTATGGAATCTCTATGCCGAAAGCGTAAAGCGCTTTGGCCATATCAGCACCATGATTGAACGCGATGACGATATTCCACCACTTTCAACTTTATTAGCAGAATTGCAAAAAGCCCGCGATATTTCTGCGGCGGCTTTAACACAATAACCTCTTAATTATGCCTAATCAAATAAAGGATATTTTATGAAAAATTTACTTAATAGCTTTTTAGATATCACACTGCGCGGGCCAGAAAAAATTGCCGCCTATTTACAATGGCTAGCACCTCTGGTTGCACGCTTAGTCGTTGGCGAAATTTTTATGACTGCAGGTTGGGGCAAGCTGCAAAACCTTGACGCTATGATTGAAAATTTTACCAGCTGGGGAATCCCCTTTCCGCATATTCTCACCCCATTTACGTCAGGCGCAGAGTTTGTGTGCGGCATATTGCTTATGCTCGGTTTATTTACCCGCATTTCTGCTGGCATATTAGGCGTGATTATGATTGTTGCGATTAAAAGCGTGCTCTGGGTTGATGTAGATTCACTCGATACCTTATTCGGTTTCTCAGAGAGTGCCTATCTTGTAATTTTCTTTTGGCTGGCGATTGCTGGCGCAGGAAAAGTATCTATCGATCATTGGTTAACGCGCAAATAATATTATGAGCCATAAAACTCTCGCTGAATTACAGCTGACGCTACAGGATTTCTTGTTGGATAAAACGCAAGATGCAGGTGATCTCACCTTAGACACACCTGCCTTTTCAAAACAAGAACGCCTCGAGATTTATCACAATGCCTATCGCTTGCGTTTGATTGATACGTTGCGCAAAGACTACCCCGCATTAGACGCTTATATTGGGGAGGAGGATTTCATAACTTTATGCCAAGAATTTATTGCGCAATATCCATCACAGCACCCATCGCTACGCTGGTTCGGTGAAAAGCTGCCTGTATTTCTTCGCGCGCATGCACACTGGCAAAAAATCATGATAGTTGTTGAGTTGGCAGAGTTTGAATGGGCTCAGGTTATGGCATTTGATGCTGCAGACACATCGCTCGCGACTTTGGATGAACTACGCACACTTCCGCCAGAAGAATGGATGACACTGAAACTAGAGCTGCATCCATCGCTGCAATTAGTGGATTGTTATAGCAATGCGCCAACGCTCTGGAACTCCTTGACTAAAGATGAAACGGCTATTTCTATAGATCTCACTCAAGAAGCACAAACGTGGCTAATGTGGCGAGAAAACTTACAAGTGGTCTATCGCCCAATTGGTACAACGGAAGTTTGGGCGCTTAATACATTTTTAACGCAGAAGAATTTTGCAGATGTATGCGAAGGATTATGTGAATGGATTGCAGCAGAACAAGTGCCTGCGCAAGTGGCGCAATATTTACACCACTGGATTCGCGGTGGTTTAGTCATAAAAATTAACTAAACCGCGCAAAAAGTATTAAAACTTAACGAGCCAAAACCATTTCCCACTGTTTATCCAATCGTTTGGGTGATATTGGAATCTGGGTTTTTAAAGTCTGCGCAAACAGCGACACACGCAGCTCCTCTATCCACCAGCGGTATTCAATCAGCGCTGCATTTTGTGTCATTACAAACGCGCCTTCTTTTTCAATATATTCCTGCAGGCGCTGCACATAAGGCTGAATGTCTAAAAGTGCGAGCTTATCCTTTTGCGGATTAAGCACAGCTTTCTCTAAGCGAAGTTGAATAGCGCGTAAATAACGCGGGTACTGGCGCAACCATTCGTCGGGCGTTTTATAGACCACACCCACATAAAACAACTGCTTCAACTGCTCCTGAATATCGCTTAGCGCAAATGCTAAAGCGAGCGCATTTTTTTGTTGTTTGATGTTTTTTTTCACATCCACCAGCAACTTCAAACTGGCGAGAAGATGGGTACAAATTTCTTGCGCTGCAGCGACTAATTTATCGCGAATTGCGTCAACCAAGGTATCAAAGTCTGCCCTAGTGCGCGGCATTTGGGTTTGATCTGGAAGTGCAAGCTGTTTGATCGCCGCCATAATAATATCGTCAGTGACTTGATCTCGGGAGCCAATACCGGCAAAGGTCAGCGCAATATCCTGCCCTTTTAATAATTCTTTTTGTAAATACTTTACCGCTTGAGTGAGCTGCAGAAACATCAAACGTGCAAGGCCGCGTTGAGTTAACTCTAATGACTGCTGCGGATTATCTAATACTTGCAATGCTACCGAAGTCGTTTTATCGGCAAGCGCAGGATAAGCGCGAATACCAATACCGTTGCGCTGCAATTGAATCGCTTGCGGTAAGCTTTCAAAATCCCATTGCGTAATATTATCGCGCTCAATATTAGTCGCCGCTGATTGGATATTTTGTTGCACCTGCGCGCGATACTTTTCACGCAGCGGCAATAAATCACGGCCGCTGGCAATCACCTTACCTTTGTCATCCACTACTTTGATATTGAAGCGATAGTAATTATCCACTTGGGTTTCCAGCCACGCATCGATACCTACATCCACGCCGGTTTGGCGTTTCAATTGCAAGCCCAATGCATCAGTAAGTGCTTTATTGTCAGGTGCCATAGCAGCGAGCGCTTTATCCACCACATCGGGCACTGGCACAAAATGTTTACGCAGAGACTTGGGTAAGCTTTTTACGAGATTAATACATTTATCGCGCAACATGCCCGGCACCAACCACTCCAAACGCAACTCTGGAAGTTGATGCAACACACTCATGGGCACATGAATACTGACGCCGTCATCGGGGTGATTAGGTTCAAAATGATAAGTCAGCGGAAACACCATACCACGCCATTCCAACTCATTGGGAAATTGTGCCTGGGTAATATCCAATGCGCCATGGCGCATAAGCGTTTCGCGACTGATATGTAAAACCTTAGGATTTTCTTGCTCAGCTTTTCTGCGCCAGTTTTCAAAGCCCGCTAGATTAATAATGTGTTCAGGAATAAGCTCGTTATAAAATTCAAAAATCACTTGCTCATCGGCAAGAATATCGCGGCGACGAGATTTGGCTTCAAGATCATCCAACTCTTTTAAAAGACTTTGTTGATGCGCAAAGAAATCGTTTACCGCACCTTTGCGCTGTAGATTTTTACGCTTGGGGTGTTCTGCATACAAGCCCTCAACAAAAGCGGCACGAATAAATACTTCGCGGCACACCAAGGGATCTATGTGCGAATAGATAACCGATCTTTTTTCAATTAAGGTTAAACCATAAAGACTAACCTTTTCATAAGCCATTACCTGCCCAGTATGGCTGCTGTAATGCGGCTCAAAATATTGGCGCTTCACCAAATGCTCTGCCGCTGCCAACGCCCACTCAGGTTCAATTTTGGCTACGGTATGCGCAAAGAGTTTTGAGGTTTCAATCAGCTCTGCCGCCATTATCCATTTCGGCGTTTTTTTAATTAACGACGAACCAGGGAATATACCGAATTTTCGATTACGCGCTCCAAGGTATTCGCGCTCTTCATGATTAAAACCCAAATTGCCGAGCAAACCACTGAGTAGCGCTTTATGTACAGATTCATAATTGGCAGGCTCGCTATTCGCTTTAAAGCCCAAGTCTTTAACCGCTACACACAATTGATGATGAATATCTCGCCACTCACGCAAACGCAAATAATTTAAAAACTCTTTTTTGCACAATTTTCGCAGCTTGTTTTCTGAAAGCTCTTGGCGCTGAGTTTCAAAATAATTCCACAAGTTTACGAAGCCAGCGAAATCTGAATGCTCTGCCCAAAAGCGGCGATGGCTTTGATCTGCCGCCTGCTGTTTTTCTACCGGGCGGTCACGTGGATCTTGCACTGAAAGCGCACTGGCGATAATTAATAACTCACGTACACAGGATTGCTCCTGCGCCGCCAACAACATACGCGCAAGGCGCGGGTCGAGTGGTAATTTACTGAGTTGTGTTCCCACTGGGGTGAGTTGGTTTTTACTATTAACCGCTTGCAGCTCTTCTAATAATTTATAACCATCACTAATTAAGCGATGGTCAGGTGCATCAATAAATGGGAACTTATGAATATCGCCCATTTTCAATTGCAGCATTTGCAAAATAACGGCGGCGAGATTAGTGCGCAGAATTTCAGCATCGGTAAACGCGGGGCGATTATTAAAATCCTCCTCGCTGTATAAGCGAATACAAATACCTTCGGCTACACGACCGCAACGACCTTTGCGTTGATTGGCGCTAGCTTGCGACACAGGTTCAATCGGCAAGCGTTGCACTTTTGTGCGATAGGAATAACGTGAGATGCGCGCAAAACCCGGATCAATCACATAGCGAATACCGGGTACGGTGATAGATGTTTCCGCTACGTTGGTAGCCAAAACAATGCGGCGACCGGTATGAGGTGCAAATACACGCTGCTGTTCCGCCAAACTTAAACGCGCATAAAACGGCACCACTTCCATATGCGCAAACTGCGCTTTGCGTAGGGCTTCGGCGGCTTCACGAATTTCGCGTTCGCCGCTGAGGAAAATTAAAATATCGCCGCCACGCGCACCACTGCCGGTTTTTTCGTGCAATTCAATTTCATGCACGGCATCGACCATAGCTCCGTAAATATCCTGCTCGGTATCCTCACCATCTTCATCTTTTGTTACAGACTCAAACAGTGGGCGATGCCAAACATCTACTGGATAAGTACGACCTGAGACTTCAATAATGGGCGCATTATCAAAGTGTTCAGAGAATTTTTGTAAATCGATAGTTGCGGAGGTAATGATTAGTTTTAAATCTGGGCGGCGCAACAATACTTGTTTTAAATAACCGAGCAAGAAATCAATATTTAAACTGCGCTCGTGGGCCTCATCAATAATCAAGGTATCGTATTTATTTAAGTAGGGATCGTGTTGAATTTCAGCAAGCAGAATACCGTCGGTCATCACCTTGATTAAGGTTTGCTCGCTGGACTGATCGCTAAAGCGAACTTGATAGCCCACCTTTTCACCGAGCTTAGTTTGCAGCTCTTCGGCAATGCGAGTGGCCACTGTATTGGCCGCAATACGGCGCGGTTGCGTGTGGCCAATTAAACCGCGCGTACCGCGCCCCAGTGTTAAACAGATTTTAGGGATTTGCGTAGTTTTACCGGAGCCAGTTTCACCCGCTAAAACAACGACCTGATTATTCGCAATAATCTGCGCAATCTCATCGCGTTTTTCACACACGGGTAAATCGGGGAATGAAATACAAGTGGGAATTAGCTGCTTGCGGATTTCCACTTTAGCTTGCGATGCCAGCAATTGTTGTTGCCATTTCTCTAAGGCTTGCTCATAGGGCTTTTGGGCACGCGCCAGCTTTTCAAGCTCGCCCAAACGACGCTGCAATCGGTAATGGTCTTGCGCCATTACATTAACAATCGATTGCTTATATTCTAGCCACACACTTGCCATGCCCATCACCCTTAAACATCAGGCGCGCATAATATCATGAGCTACTGGCCAGTATTATTGCTTTCGAGGCTTCAACTTTAGCGTTGCGGTATTCTGATCAATCACAAAATCGAAGCGACCCAATATATCCACGCCAAGCAAACCATCAAATTCTATTGAATCATCCATGGGCAATTGCGCAAGAATGTGTTGGTTAAATACCACCTTGCCAATACTGACCTGATTCACCGTAAACAAAACACTATCGCGCGCACCGCTAGCGGTATTTAAACGAATAGGCTTAGTGGCTTTAAGCAATGCAGGATATTTCGCGGTGTAATTTGTTGATAAACCGCTTAAGGATGCGCCTGTATCCAACAACAAGCGCGCGGGGTAACCTTCTATATGGGTATTCACAAGATACTGGTTGCCGTAACGCACCAAGGGAATCACAGATTCTGCTGGAGTATCCTCGCCATTGAGTTTTGCCAGTATGGCTTCAGCACGCTTTTGTACCAGCGGATCATTCACCGCCATAAGTGCATGATATTGCGCTTGATATTCATCTTTTAACCCCATCAAGAGCGTAGCCAGCTCCAAATGTAACTCGCCATCATTAGCTCTGTATTTTAGAAGCTCTTCAAACTGCGCAATCAACCAAGAATAATCATCATTAAATAATGCAGGATTCGCTTTGAGCTGCACTAAATACTGCTCAATATCATTCAGCGCCTGCTCACATTTTTGAGGATCGGCCTCTAATTTCAAATAGCGAAACCATGCATCCACAGCAGCGATTGCATAGCCCTGTTTTTTATAGACAGCCGATAATAACAACCAAGCGCGCGCTGCATCTTTAGGGTTGCCCATGCGAGTTTCCAACAACTGAATTGCGTCGGTGTAACGCTCACTCGCGATTAATTGGTTCACTTGCGGCCAAGAAAAAGCGTCAGGAACTTTTGTATCTGCAGCTATAGAGTTCGACAGTGCCGATTTGGCAGCATCCAACTCGGCCTCATTCGATTTTTCCAATAAATTGGTAGACGATATTGGGCTGCTCTTATTTAACCCAAGCTGCGCTTGGATGGAGGCAATATTGCGATATTCACTCAAGGCGAATCCAAGCGCAAAAGCAATTGCGGTGATCAACAAGGTTTTGAAATTCAACATAATTCAAGCGGGAACTCTTGGGTGAGGATTTGAATCCTACAACTTATAGTCTCATCAAGCCATATTCTGCAGTAGTGGACTAGAAAAACACGGCTTTGTTCAGCCTAGATTCGGTTTAGGCACTTAAGATAGCCGCTAAAACACCACAAATAATGCGATCAATTTCACCTAGGTTCGCGGATGTAATACAATTAGCGCCCCCATCTTTAGGTTGCTGAAGATGAGGCCCCACTTCCATGTACAGTGATATACCCTACAGTGACGCTTCTATGAAAAAATGGTTAGCCACCTTGGCTCTCAGTTCGATCAGCATTCATGCCTACGCTGATATATTTTTACATTTCAAAAACCCTGACGGCTCCACCAGATGGCAATATGTAGCCAACTTTTCCAGCAGCGTGCTGATTCTCACCCTGTTAATCGTGATGATTTTTTTATTGTTAGCAAACCGCCGTGCAGGACGCGCAAACCGCGAACTAACCGATATAAGAGCCACTCTTGAAGACCGCGTTGCACGTAGAACAGCATCTCTCATTGAAACGACAGAAGCACTTAAAAGCCGCGAAGAGTACATAACGAGTATTGTTGAATCCATGCCCTTAATGTTGATTGGCTTAAACCAGCGCATGGAAATTATTCAATGGAACCGCGTAGCTGAAACCTCAACCGGCCGCCCGATTGCAAGCGTTCTAGGTAAAAACCTGTGGGAGGCCTACCCGGCTATTACACTCACATCAGACCAAGTTGCCGAGGTTTTACAAAGCAAAAAAACACTAACGATTAAACATAGCCAACGCGATCAGTATTATTTTGATATTACGATCTATGCCTTAACCGATAAAGGTGAGACAGGTGTAGTAATTTTGGTGGATGACATTACCAAACAAATGAAAGCGGAAAACAAAGTAGCGGAGCGCGATAAAATATCGTCTATGGGCGAACTTGCCTCAGCAATGGCCTACGATATTAATTTGCCACTGCAATCTATTTTAACTAGCTTGTTAGATGCGCAAGAAAAAGTGGCTGCGAATGATCTCAACAACATCAAAACTGAATTGTTGGCAACCTTAAAAAATGCCTGCTTCAGCGGCCAGCAAGCATCATCTATTATTCAAAATTTATTAGACTTGGCAAACAGCCATCACGATGAAAAAACACCCACTGATATCGCCCTACTGATGGATCAGAGCATTAAGCTAGCGGGTAATTTGTTTACCGATTTATCAGGCTTGAAATTCAGCGCCATTAATACCACACGCCACTATCACCAAGGCCTGCCGCACATACCTTGCTACCAATCAGAACTGCAGCAAGTATTTATTCGTCTTTTGCGCAACGCCTTTCACTCGTTAAATGGTTCTGCACAGCTAGCGCCAGCCATTAATATTGAGATTAGCGAATTCTATGATTCACTGTGGATTAAAGTTCAGCACAACGGCAGGCCATTAACGCCGCTAGAGCAAGAAGATATCTTCCAACCCTTCTTCTCTATTTCTGAAAGAGAACCAGCTTGCCCTGTAGAGCATCGATTATCCTATTCATATTTTATTATTACCGATCACCACGATGGCCAAATGTCAGTAACATCTGATGAGAAATTCGGCACCTGCTTTAATATTCAGTTGCCGCTGGTGTAACGAATAGAGTTCGCAAAAAAATGCCGATCAACTCAAGTTGATCGGCATTTTTTATTAATATCCCATAAGAACCCAACCACGTTTACGCGCGCAATTGCGTATATGGGTTGCGGCTATATCTTGCGGAACCTGATCAATGGTGAGGCACTTAAACCCAAGAGCAAGATAAAAACGTTGCAAATGCGGCAAGGCATAACAGTAACAACTTACAGCATTATTTGCAGATTTCAACTCAAGCAGTATTTGGGTCAACAAATAGGTTGCCACACCTTGATTGCGCGCTTCCGGAGCGACACAGAGATTGCGCAACACATAATATCCTTGAGTGTGAGACATTAAACGCGCAGCAGCAATAATTTCACCCTGCCAAGTTAAACTAAATACGCGATCATGACGACCGCACTTTACATTGTAATTACAGCGTGCATAAAAACGATTAACCAGCGGTAAGCGCAACTCATCTACACAGTTAAAAACACTCTCGTTTAGCATAACCGTAGGGATTGCCTATTCCTTTAATTCCGATCATCAGGTGCATTAGGGTCATCCATACTATCTAATGGAAATAGTTTGTCCATATTATCTTCATTGCTCACGGGAACATGTGCGGAATTGTCATCCGATAAATCAATTTCCGTTTTTTCAGGTGCTTTCTTTGCCACCGCTTTTTTCGCAGTAGAACTTACATCTTTAGCACTGGTGGCCGATAACGTCTTTTCAAACTCGGCTAACTCGTCTTTGGCTTTGCCACCCATAATAAATTTATACGCAAAATAACCCAGCGCCACCAGTAAAAGATTACCTACCGCAATACTGATATATAGAATCACGTTGTTGGATTCTGCCTCTGGCTGCTCAGGCTCCTCATGTTTAGGTTCTTCATGTTTAGGTTCTTCATGTTTAGCGTCTGCAACAGGCGCCGCCACGGAAGACGCAGCTGCGGCTTTCTTTACTACATAACTGAAATTATCTGCATGAAGAGTTTCATCCAGTTTTTCACCATCAAAAAGTTCGCCTTGAGCATGAATATCAACAGCGTAATCACCCTCTTGTACTGGTGAGAAAGAGAACTCCCAGCGCTTCCCATCAATCAAGCTCAGAGTTTTATCCACATTATTATTTTGCGAATTTTTGATGCTCACAGCAACTTGGGTTTTACTAAGATCAACCACTTTTTCATCGGCAGAAATTTTATAGCTATAGGTCAGCTTCCCATCTTCTGAAACAGCACTGTTTTTTTCTAAAACCATGTAGCTATCGCGCACACTCAGGCCGTGTTTAAACTCGCGCTTAAAGGTTTTTCCATCCACATAGACATGTATTTCATAATCGCCAATGGTTTCAAAAGTGTTTAGGTTTTGGTGAAAGAAACCATCTGCCGGTGGCGTTGGCAAGGTAAAGGGTGTATTGGTATTTTCTTCTGTGTTATTTTTTACGACTATGGCATTCGTTTCTATCAAACCAAGGAAATTAGGATCAATAATTGTTTTACCATTTTCTTGAAATGAATAGGTAAGTGCTAAAACATCTTTAGAGTGCAAATTGTTTTTAAGCGGCTCAAAAACTAACTGCAAATTACTGACAACCGTAATTCGACTTTGCGGTGCAATTTCAGTTTTTATTTTCCATTGCCCAGCTTTAGGTGAATCCACGGTAATTAAATCGTACTTATCGGTGCGATACCAATTCACACCATCGTTTGGGTTGGTTGCGGAATAGTCTTTGCCTTCTGGCGAGCTAATAATGGTTTGCTCTTCACCCGGCTTGCGAAAAATTAATGCTGTAAACTCTTTAATACTAGCATCCACCAAGAATCCATTATTTTCTAGCGGAACACGCTCTGCTGGCACAGCTTGATCAAATATTTTTAAAAATACACTCATGAGTTGGTCTGCAGAAACTGCTAGGGTATATACACCATCCGTTGCATGGGATATTTTTTTAAGTAAATCCAAATCCGAATTTTCAGATAGCGCAATAGTATGCACAATATAACCCGCCGACTTTAAGCTCGGTAAAATTTCGCTTAAAATTCGCTGCCGCTCTTTAAAATTTGCAACACCATCTTTGCCAATATCAACTACTCCATCAGTTAACAAAATGATGTGCGTTTTATAATCTGGGCTAAGCGACTTTTTATCAAAACTAACTTCATCCAGCGCTTTACCAATACCAGTATGCATAGCAATCGAATTAATAGCATTAGATTTGGCCGCTGCTTGTTTGCGCCAGTCAGCGTCAACGGGTTTAAATGGCATCAACATATTCACCGTATTACCAAAAGTCCAAACACCGGCGCGACTCTTATCTGGCAATAAACGTACGATAAGATCCATCGCAGGTTTGCGTAAATTTTGTGGGTCTGTCTGTTTCATACTGCCGGATATATCAATCAATACACGGACATCAGAGGGTAAGACTTTGGTAGGTTTGGCCGTTTGTGATGAAGCTTCTTCTTTTTTAACGCTCTCTTTTTTTAGGGGTGCTGCTGATTTAGCAGTACTAGAAACCGCCACTACAGGTGCATTTGCCACTTCTTTACCAGCTTCTTTGTGAGCATCTTCAGCCTGCGCTTGCAGCCCTATCGTTAATAGCAAAAAACCAGAAAGAAATAGAATACGAAATAGTTGATTACGCATAGTTTGAGCCTTTTGCCAGGCAGCCATAATGAGTTATTTACTGTAAACAGTTTGAAAACCAATATCTTCATTCATTTATAGCACTTAACTGGTAATTCGCCATTTTCCTGACGCCCATAATAGAAAAAGCCAGCGAGGCTGGCTTTTTTAGCATCAATAAGAATTGTTTTGAATACACATTAGTCTCGAATGGCACGAATCGGAACTTCGCCTTTTAACAGTTCCTCTCGCGCTTGATATTCATCTCGACTTAAACCACGGGATGATGCGCGACGTGTATTATCTTGGCGCTTGGTATCTTCGTATTCAGCACGCCGTGGGGGTCGCGCTGATCGGGGCGGGGTATTATCACGCGCAGGTTTTCGGCTGCCTATATTGCGGGTAAGAATCACCAACACTGCTGCCAAGATTAAACCAATCAACCAAATGCCCAGCATGACTTTTATGAGAGGCATAATTGCCGGCAGACCTTGCGACATTCCCTCAAATACTAAGGTGTAAACCGCAGGTGCCATAATCATGGTTTGCGCATCTATCGCATAAGGCGTAAATAAAATGGTCGCAACCGTAACTACTGCCGCATAACGCACAAAGCGCCAGGCCCATAAAAACATCCACCAAGCTGCAATAGTGCAACCTAGGCTACCGGCGAAATAAATAATCCACGCATACTGAATAGTTGTTAATTCATTCATGATTTTTCTCCTTAGACCCAACGCACAACATAATCTTCAAGATCATCTGGGTTCACTGAATCTTCATGGATAACTTGGCCTGCCACTGACATACCGGCTTTGTGTACTGAATCGGGATCACCAGACACCAGCGGATGCCAATCAAATAACGGTATACCTTCATCAATTAAACGATAGGCGCAGGTCTCTGGCAACCAGTAAGTATCTTTCACCGATTCTGGCGTGAGCGTCACGCAATCTGGCACATGTTGTTGGCGTTCACTGTACACCTGACATTGGCAGCTATCGTGGCTGAGAAACTTACAGGCGACTTTGGTGTAATAGACATCGCCATTATCTTCATCTTCCAATTTATGTAAACAACATTTGCCGCATCCATCGCAGAGCGATTCAAACTCTGCAGGCGACATTTCATGTAATTTTTTCGCACGCCAAAAAACCTGTACGGGCATTTTATTTAACCTGCTTTCTGCTTAACCAGAGAGTTTGGAGTTTTTAGAGCGCATTTCTTGCATCTCTGGGTCTTGTTCATTACGCGGTGGCATTTGCAAATAGTAGCCTTGCGACTCCAGACTTTCTGCGACTTTTTCCACACTCACTCGCGCCAACTTTTTCTCTGGCGTAAGCAAGAGCACCATCGCGGGCTGAGGCTTGCCGAACAGTTTTAGCAATTCTTCGGGGACTTTAGTTAAGCCTTCTTCTTTTTTAACATAGAGGTACATGCCCTCTTCTTTGGGGCTGCGAAAAATTTGGCAAATAACTTTCATTTATTAACTCTAATTAACGGATTAAAGTGATTCAATTTCATCAAACACGGGACTTTGAGCAACCAACAACAATCCCTTTCCGATCACTTCATAACGCCAACCCAATAAGCGTTCAGGCAATGCGTAAACACCGCCTTTCATTCCAGATCGCACAATTGACTCATATTCTTTCTTGCGAATTAATAACTCGGGAGGAAGTAATAATTTCTCTGCTACTTCGCGCACATATTTCTTCAGCGTCTTCATAAGCGGTGCATCACTAGGTGCAAGCGGTGCATCCAATCGTGCAGGCCAAGTAGTTGAATCACTTGCAGCAGTGGTGCGAATAATTTTGAGCAGTGCTTCAGTGTCATTGCGCAAAGTGCGTGAGGGGATATCTTCAATACGCTGTAAATGGGCTGCATCTTGTGGTTGCTTACGCGCCATTTCAAACAGCGATGGTTCTTTAATTAAACGATTGCGCGGAATATCGCGTGCACGCGATTCAACCTCACGCCAAATACAGAGATCACGCAGAATTGCCAATTCGAGCGGGCGCAATTTCCACGCAAAGCCCACTTTGTAATAGGCCTCAGTATAATCATCCGGCTTACGCGCATTAGTCACCAAGTCGGCACAATCACTTTTCACCCACTGCAAGCGCTCGCTGGTTTTTAAAATTTGCAGCAATTTGCCGTAGACAATCAGCATATGTGCCACATCTAATGCGGCATATTTTATTTGCGATGCGCTTAAAGGGCGCTGCAACCAATCAGAGCGAGTTTCGTCTTTCGGAATTTCAATCGCCAATACAGCTTTTACCAAACCTGCATAACCCAGTGAAAAACCAAAGCCTGCAAAAGCGGCTGCAATTTGCGTATCAAAAATGGGAGACGGAACTTCACCAATCAGGCATTCGAAGACCTCGATATCTTCTGAGCACGAATGCAGTACCTTAACGACTTTTTCATCCAACATTAATTCGCGCAGCGAAGAGAAATCTGTAATCGCAAGCGGGTCGATTAAATAACTGGTTTTGCCATCTCCAATTTGGATTAAACCCGCAATCGGATAAAACGTATCCGTGCGCATAAATTCAGTATCAACAGCAATGGCCGCTTGCTGACGCAAACGTGCGCATAACTCAGCAAGTTCTGCGTCTTGTGCAATCCAAACGGGTTCGGTTGAAATAATCATAAATTAAAAACTTCTACGGCTAGAAAATGCGTGGGCTAAGGTTCCGCCGTCAATAAATTCAAGCTCACCACCGAGCGGCACGCCGTGCGCAATGCGCGACACAATCACGGAATGATGCTTGGCGCGTTCGCTAATGTAATAAGCCGTGGCCTCACCTTCAACAGTAGGATTGGTGGCGAGAATAATTTCTTTAATAGGTTCATCCGTCGCGGCAGCTTGTTGCAACAACTGAATTAATTGATCGATGCCAATATCTTCTGGGCCAATACCATCGATAGGTGACAGATGCCCAAGTAAAACGAAATATTTACCTTGGTATGTACCGGATTGCTCAATCGCCAATACATCTGCCGGTGTTTCCACCACGCAAATAATGCTGTTGTCACGACGCTTATTACTGCAAATACCACACAAGTCTTGTTCAGTCAGCGTGCGGCAGCGTTGACAGCGACCAACACCTTCTACGGCTTTATGTAAACTCTGCGCCAAACGCTCTGCCCCTTCGCGGTCGCGCTCTAACAAATGCAACGCCATACGCTGCGCCGACTTTGGGCCAAC
>SYDJ01000003.1 GCA_005801205.1 Gammaproteobacteria bacterium | reverse complement strand
TATCAATAATTTGTGCACCGTTAGCAACATTTAAGCGAGCTGCTTCCGCCATCATTTCTGGGTCGCCGCCGGCAATCTGAACCGCAATCGGCTCGGCTTCGCCGGTGTGATCCAAGCGAAGACTGCTTTTGCGCGTGCCCCATAACTCCGAATTGGAGGTAACCATTTCTGACACTACCAGTCCTGCACCCAAGCGCCGACAGAGCTGGCGAAAAGGACGATCCGTTACGCCTGCCATAGGGGCAAGAATAACTTTACTTTCAATATGATAGGGTCCGATACGGAACATTGAATGCTCCTGCTAAATGCTGCGTCAGTTAAAAAACAACGCGAGCGCAAGTGAAAAAGGCGTTTCTGCACCTGCGTAAAAGGGGCGCCATGATAACCGTTCAGGGGCGGATTGAAAACGAAAAAACGCCAAATATTGGCGTTTTTTTGAGCTAAAAAGGTGTTTTAAGGGGTTGCAATTTGGTGCGCTAAGTGCGTTGCCGTTTAACTGCTGATCAGTGCGCTAAAAGGGTGTAGTTCACCGCGTCTGGGCCGGGGTCGGCAATCTCTAGTGCTATGTGTACCGGTTGGCGCTCAGGGATATATTTCATACCTGCTAGCTCGCCACCTAAATATTCTTTAGGGGTAAAGCGACGGCTGGCGACGGGTGTTTCATCCAGCTTACTAAAAGATAAAATCAAATCTGGAAAGGGTTGTTCGAATGGCGCCTTGTTAATCAAGATGGCGTCCACCAACAGTGCTTCGCCAACGTGAGGGTGATTGCGTACTATCAAGTTGGTGGTTTCAATTTCCGAGATATCGATCAAGGCTGGTACATCACAATTAAAGAGTGGGCACAAAAACAAATAAGCGGTGCGATAGGGTTCTACACGGCTAAAGTAATCAAATTTAAAATAAGCCACTTGAAAGAACATGACTAAACCCATGGTTATCGCGAGGAATGGCCAGAGTTTTTGCTGATACCAGCGGCGCATGCGTTTTGCAGTGAACTCAACCGGTGCGGGCATGATATTCATGAGCAGTGCTGCGCGCGAGGTATCAAAGGCGCGCATTTTTGGTGATTTAACAGGGCGCTTACTGAGGGTAGGGGCTTCCTGTTCGTCGTTGTCTGAGTCTGCCTCAAAGAGTGCAGCTGCAAATGCTGAAGATTCTTCGGCTGGTGAGGCTTCTGGTGCGCGAGTGGCGCTCAAGAATGCTTCGCTAAAGCCGTGCTCGTCTTGATGTGCTCCGGTCTCAGCTTCGTCAGCGGTTTCATTTATAAGACTAAAAATAGGGCCGGAGTAACCGGATTCTGGTTCCTTAGTCGTTTTAGTCGGGCTGATTTCTACTGTCGATGTTTCGGGGTCGCTTTCAATTGATGCGGCTGGCACTACAGGCGGCGGAGTTTTTTTCAGTTGATGAAGTGTTTCTTCATTGTCATCTAATAAGTCTTCAGCCCAAGATTCATCGGCGTTTTCGTGGTCTTCGTCTTTGGGGTCGTCATAGCGGATTTCACGCTCAAACAAGGAGACTGTTTGTTTTGGTTGGAGGTCTACATCTAAAAAACCATCGAACTCGTAAGTTGATGCTTTTTCATCGACCTTATCCATATCATCGCTGATAAGTACATCTTCTTCATCTTCTAGCGCTTTAGCTTTATCGATGACGAGTTTGGATGATGCTACTTTTTCTGATGCGGACGCTTTGGGTGAAAGTTCTGCAGTTGCGGTTGATTTAAGGTCTATAAGGGGCTTATTAGCACTCGTTTGTGTTGGGGGTTTGGTGGGTTCAGATTTTTTTGTTTGAAGTGTTGTAACGATTACGGGTTGCGTCGCTGCTACTTTAGGTGTTTCCGCTTTTTCTGCTGGTTTGATGCTTGCAGCTGTTGCTTCTGACGTTGCGCTTTTTACCAAAAAATCCTGCGCTTTAAAAATATGCAGGCAAGAGCCGCAACGAACTGCGCCCTTGGCCGACTCAAGCTGGGTACTTGTGATGCGAAAAGCAGTAGCGCATTTAGGGCAGCGGGTAACCATCTGAGTCATAGCGGTGGATGTTCCTGATTGATCTTGCCTGTGAGTGTAGCCTGTCGCTCTGGTGCGGTAAATTGTTCTTATCATGGAGTGTTAAGCTTCCCGCATTTGCTTGCTAAATGCAGGAATAAAAAGGCTTATTCCCGCACTTTGGTGCCAGTAATGCGCACCCATTCTTCTTGTGTGGCGAGCGGGTCAAACTCAAACCACTGCGCGTAGGCGGCTTTTACGGCTTCTGCTTGTATAGCCAAAATGCCCGATAAACAAATCTTGCCGCCGACTTTGGTCATGGCATTGAGCGCTGGCGCTAATTCTGCCAAGGGGCCGGCGAGAATATTGGCAAGCATGATGTCGGCTTGGAGGTTGGGCGTATCTTTGGGGAGGAATACGGGCATTGCATCATCAGGGAGTTTGTTGCGCTTTGCATTTTCGGTGGTGGCGAGTAAAGCTTGTGGGTCGATATCCACACCGATTACTTTTTTTGCACCCAATAATAAGGTGGCGATGCCCAGAATACCGGAGCCGCAACCGTAATCCACAATATCCAAGCCGGTGAAATCTTGTTGGTCAATCCACTGCATGCACATAAAGGTGGTTGGGTGTGTGCCGGTACCGAAGGCGAGGCCGGGGTCTAGCATTAAATTGACTTTATTTGGCTCGGGTGGTTGTTGCCAGCTGGGGCAAATCCACAAGCGATCACCGCAGCGAATGGCGTGGTAATTTTCCATCCACTCGCGCTCCCAATCTTTATCTTCTAATTGTTCCCATTTATGTTCGGGAAGTTTGTTGCCAAATTTTCTTTCTGCAATTGCGATTGTTTTTGTTGTATCAATTTCTGCATCAAACAAACCGGTGATTTTCACATTGTCCCAGAGTGGTGTTTCGCCCAAGCCGGGTTCGAGAATGGGTTGATCGGCATTATCTTCAAAGGTGACGGAGGCTGCGCCGCTGGCGAGTAAAGAATCTTCAAGAGATTCTGCATAACGGCGCGGTGAAATAATTTTTAGTTGAAGCCAAGGCATGCTTTTTTACTCCCTAGTTAAAATAAAAATACCCCAGCACAAAAAGCGCTGGGGTATTTTTTAATCAACGGTTTGGATGATCTTTAGTGTTCGCTACCTAATTTCTTTTCTAAGTAGTGAATGTTTACGCCACCTTTGCGGAAGGCTTCGTCGCGAACCAACATTTGTTGCAGTGGAATATTGGTTTTAATGCCATCCACAATGGTTTCGTCCAATGCTTGGCGCATACGATCCAACGCGATTTCACGCGTATCGCCAAAGGTAATAATTTTGGCAATCATTGAATCGTAGTTAGGTGGAACTGTGTAGCCATTGTACAAGTGCGAATCTACGCGTACACCCAAACCACCGGGTGCGTGAAAACCTTTTACCAAGCCGGGGCAGGGCATAAAGGTTTTTGGGTCTTCGGCATTGATGCGACATTCAAATGAATGGCCGCGAATAATAATGTCCGATTGTTTGATGGAAAGCGGCAAACCTGAGCACACACGAATTTGTTCTTTGATCAAGTCAACGCCCGTCACCATTTCAGAAACGGGGTGCTCTACCTGAATAC
>SYDJ01000230.1 GCA_005801205.1 Gammaproteobacteria bacterium | reverse complement strand
TCTTTTTTGCTCGCCTTGCTGGTGCTCGCGTTTAGCACACAAAATCCGCTCCCGCTAATACTTGGAACAATGCTTTGCGGCTTCCATTCGTTAGTTAGCAGGATCTTCCAATCTTCCTTGCTCATCGTATTTCCGTGCCATTGAAGTTGTTCCGCTATGTCGGTGTACATTGCCCACTGCTTGGCGTTCTGCGGAAGGCTCCTAGATTCATCGTAGCGCCTGATTATGATCTCAATAGCGCCACCAGCAATGCCAAGCATAATTAACTTATACGCCCAATCTAGCGTGGCCTTGATGCTAGCAACGCCGTCAATTATTCGCTTATGTTCTTTTGCCATCACTTCACCTCGTCCGTACTTCCAAACCCGTTACCGCCCCGCTGCGTTTCGCTTAGGTTTCCATCGCCAAGGGCTACGCCGTGAAGTACAGGCATGAAAAGAATCTGAGCAATTGCCTTGCCCTTGTGAATTGTTAATGGCTCACTACCAAGATTAATCAAAACCACTTTTATTTTATTCCTGTAGTCAGAATCGATAACGCCAGCCAAAACCCCGTCAGACTCAACCCCTAAAACGTGGATTCCGTAGTTTACAGCCAAACCTGATCGCGGCTTAATAATTCCGGCTACGCTCGGATGCATTTCCAGAGTTATTCCGGTGTCAATTGCTTTTCGATCCATTGGCATTAGCGTCAACTCTTCCTCATCGCTAAACAAGTCATATCCCGCCGCGCCCTCAGTTCCCAATCTTGGCATTATCGCCGTTTCACTGCTTAGGTGTATCTTGATCATGCTCTAACTCCCAATTGATTTTGAATTCGTAAATGTCTGCCAAACGCTTTTCTGTTTTTCTCTCTCTACCTTTCCAGCGGTACACAAAAGCGTAGTTTTCCTCCCTTGGCGAAATCCCTTTGTATTTTTGGCGGTCTTTGTGAAACTCTGCAATGTCTTCTTCAAAGTCTCGCCACTTGTCGATCTTCTTGTGATAGTTGCATTGTGGTGTGCCCATCTTATTCCCATCCCTTTCCCTTGTAATTTCTTAAACTGCTTAAGCTGCTCATAACAAACCAATTCCCATCGATGCAAACCTGCCTCTTGTACCATTCCTCTAGAATTCCGCATCGCAAAATAATGTATCTGTTGCTGTAATCATTCCAAAAAACTTTTTGGCCAATACACTTAATAGCATCCGATTTATTTTTGATTAGTATTTCTTCAGTCATTTTGCCCACTCCCTGCTACTTTCATCAGGCACAAACTTAGGCTTGATCAATTTTATTTTGTACTTGTCGAGCTTTGCTAAAATCCAATTACGCATTTTTTACCCTCTCCAATCTTTCGTTATCGGCAATATCTGCCGTGGTTAGTTAAATTATTCGTAATGAGCTGACCATATCGGTTTAAATAATTCTGTGCATTTTTCATAACCTAAATGGCCTGCAAATATAATCTCGATATCTGCCTCCCAAAATTTACCATGACCATCTGTGCATCTTGCTAAATGCGTTTTATGTTCAACCTTAAATCTATTTTTTGTGGTTTTTATTTTGTATTCGCAAAAGAATCCAAGCCTATTAGGGTTGCCTTCTCCAGCGCAAACATTAGTAACCGGATCGCCAAAGTTAATCTGTTTAATGCGATCTTTTGCCTTATTTAAAACATCTAAACGCTCATGCATGCCCATTTTAAATTTTCTCCAATCTCTTTAAATCGTTAATTTCATCTTGCGTGAGTTGTTTATCCTCTGGCTTGTCGTCGAGCATCAATCGAACCCTTTTCGCGGCTTTGCTTGCTGCTCTGTGTTGAATTGATAATTACTAAAATCAATGTTTATAAATCTGCTGTACTGGAATTGCGTTCCCAAAACATCTGAACCAATTTCGCCGTTTCGATATTTCCGAGTAATTATTTCCGCGCAGCCCTTGTTTGGTGAATCTTCGTTGTAATACTCATCGCGGTAGATGAAGCTGATTATGTCCGCGTCCTGTTCTATCTGTCCTGACTCTCTCAAATCTGACATTACAGGGCGCTTGTCGTTTCTTTCCTCGCACTTACGTGACAATTGAGACAGTGCTAGAACTGGAGCCTTAATTGTTTTTGCCATAACCTTTAGCTTTCTTGACACCTCACTGACTACATCAAATCGCTTATCTCCAGTGGTTGTCATAAGCTGAAGATAATCAACAACAACTAGCCCAACATTGCCGCGCTTTGCAAATTTTCTGCTGATTGCTAGTGCTCGATTAATATCGATTGCTGGGATTTCGATGATGTGTATTTTTAATCCCTTCAGCTTTGCCACCCCCATAGACAAATTATTCCACTGGTCACCCTCAAGCTTTCCAGAGCGAATAACATCAGCAGGAACGCCAGACGCAGCGCACAGCAATCTATCCATCAACTGCTCTTTGCTCATTTCCATTGAAAAAACTATGACCTCTTTTCCTGTGCTAGCTACGCTGTAGGCTATGTTCATAGCGAGCGCCGTTTTACCCATAGCGGGTCTAGCTGCCATGATCCACAGGTCGGTAGGCTCGACCACCAAACGCGCATCTAAAGCATCGAATCCAGTTTTTATGCAGTCTACTTGCTGCCCTCTATGCTTTTCGTCTATCCGCTGAATGCAGTGCTTCAAGATAGAATCGAACCCAACATAGCCCGCATCATCTTTGCGCTCCAGCGCCTCTAGCTCACCATGCAGGGTGTTTAATTTCTCGTCTACATCGCCATCCTTCTCCCCTAATTGGCAGATTCTTATGCCTGACTCAACTATGCGGCGATCCATTGATCTATCAGCAATGATCCGAGCGTATGACATAATATTCGCGGCGCTCGGGGTGTTGTTGTGCATTTCAATCAGGTAACCAATGCCGCCAATCCTTTCCAGCTCGCCCATAGCGTCAAGTTTTTCAGACACGGTGATCACGTCGATTGGGTCGTTATCGTTAGCCATAGCGCAAATGGCGGCGAATACGGCGCGGTTGTCGCTGTTGTAGTAATCAGCCTCAGTGATAACCTCAGAAACGTCATCCAGTTTAGACGGGTCAATCAGTAATCCACCAATAACGCTTTGTTCTGCTTCGATTGAAAATCTCATTTGTGATAGTTACCCTCGTAAATCTTGGCAAAGTTGCCAGCCTTAAAAATCCAGTCGAATGAGCACTTAAACTCTGCCTTGTCCCTGCCCATTAAAAAATCCGATTGTTTTATCCAATTAAAAAATTTTTCCCATTTCTCAATGCTCCTAAGATTTTCAGTTGCCTTCCATCGAGCCTTAACAGCGTTCAGCCGCTTGTCGTCGATCAGCCTAACCTCTGGCAATTCAGTAAACACTCGGTTAAACAATTCAATAACTTCCCTTGCCGGGATTCGCTCGCGTTCCGAAGGAACAAGAATATTATTATCTTCTCTTCTCTTCTCTTCTTTAGGTAACGGTTCTGGCGTTACCTCATCGTTACTTGTTGCGTTACTTTTACCGGTCTTATTTTTGAACGATGCCACGCGCTTTGCAGTGGTGGCGCGGTTCTTGGCGGTTTTTCCGTTGTGACGATCAAAATGTGGCAACGATAAAGTAACGCCATCGTCATGCATCCAATCTGCATCAATTACAGCTTTGCAGAATCCGGTAACGCCAACCAAACGATCAAGTAACATTTTGCTAACGCTAGGAGCGTTACCATTTTCGGTCTGCTGATCGAACCACCCCCACACGCGCAAAAGCTTTCCGACAACGGCATCAGGATCGATTGATAGCGCCGCAGCTATTGCCCAAACCTCTGGCTTATCGGGAGTGGCCAGCTCAAACTTGATCCAGTCACCAGCCATTATTCAACCCTCCCAAAATCACCGTGAATTTCTTTGCTTGCACGGCAATATGCGTTATGAGCCTCTATTTCAGTTTCATAGCTGCCAAGGTATACATGCTTGCGATTTATAGAAATTTGAGCCAGCCATATATTGTCACGCTTATGATAATAGGCTCCTTTAAGCCCAGCCTTTTTGGCGTGCTTTCTCATATTCATTTGGTTTTGAGATGCAGTTGCAAGCCTAAGATTTGATGAGACATTGTTAAGCCCATCACCATCTTTGTGATCAACTTGAATGCCTTTAGGTGCTGAAATTATTAACCGGTGCATGTAGGCTGTTCTGTAAACGCCTTTTGATACTTTATAGTCAGCAATAGCATAGACCGACCTTGGTTGAACCAAGGCCATCCATTTTAGAGATGATATGATGGGAAGGTCGCGCACAAAAACTTTTGCAAAATAACCCTTGTTCAAAGTTATAATCGCAATATCGCCTTCAATTTTGAATTCATTAAGCATAAGAATCCTCAAGGCTCGCCCCTTGGTCAGAATGCCGCGAACAGGCACAACCAAGGCGGTTAAGAGTACGGCAACAAAGGGCGAGTCTTGAGAATTCTTTGCTACCTGTTTCATTGTTTCCAGTTCTGACACTGGCGCTTATTCAGCAATTCAATACTACCAAAAAACTACTGGATTGCAAATTAAAAACTATTTTTCACCCCATAGCTTGGCAATCCCTATCTGGCCTTTAGGTGTCACTAGGCATTGGTGACGAGTTTCGCCGCCAACATCCATAGTCACAACATTAAACCAAGACTCATAACCAGCCTTTGGCAAATCAGCGTTTAG
>SYDJ01000229.1 GCA_005801205.1 Gammaproteobacteria bacterium | reverse complement strand
GGTAAACGGTCGAATTTTTCGACTTCAGGGAAGCTGATATCAACGACCACAGCGCCATTTTCGCGCTTGGTTTCCATCATCTCTGGCAGGCGGTGCAAAGTTTGTGGGCCAAAGATCAAATCCACGTGCGGCGCGCGCTTGGCAATTGCTTCGCCTTCTTGGCTGGCAACACAGCCGCCAACGCCAATCACTAAATTGGGGTTTTTCTTTTTCAGGGTTTTCCAGCGGCCAAGTTCATGAAACAGGCGCTCTTGGGCTTTTTCACGGATGGAGCAGGTGTTAATCAGGATAACGTCGGCATCTTCCGGGTCTTCAGTGGCCACCATATTGTGGGATTCGCCCAGCAAATCACGCATGCGCGATGAGTCATATTCATTCATCTGGCAGCCGTGGGTTTTGATATACAACTTTTTGGTGGGTTTTTCAGTGGTGGTAGACATGTAGCGCGCCTGCTTAAAAACTAGTCAAAAACGAGGCGCGCATTATAGGGCAGTTGGCGGGGGAAACCTATAGGTTTTCTGGCTTAGAAACCCGCTGCTTTATTGTGTTTGCCAACCCCGTGTGGCGGGTAGCTTCTTGTTGAGATCCTTTTGTCGACTGAGTGTCTACGGCAGGAGTTGATGAAGACGCTGCCGAGCTAGCAGCCACTACACCGCCACTCACTGAAAGCATCAACAACCCCATGGCTATTGCTGCCATCATCCGTGTAAAGAGGCTAGGGTGAGCGTTTTCATTTTCATAAAGTCTAAATCCAATCAAGCAGTGGCATGGTATCCCCAGTAATTACGTATAAATGTTGGATATTTTTTGAGTGGCCGTAAGATACAGTGGCATTTAAATGGAATCTAGTGATTGCTGAAAGTGCGGGCAATCTTTTCTGGCCGCTTTTTGCTCAAGGTACTCTAACCCCCTCCCAACCTCCCCCTTGAACAGCGGGGAGGGGCTGACTCCCAATGCGATAAGCTTTGTGCGAAGCTCGCTATTGCCCCATCCTACTTTTTAAGGGGAGGGCTGGGATTTGAATGTAGATCAGGCTCACATAAATGGATTGATAAGCGGCACATCAAACCGCTCAAAATCACGCAGGTTGCGGGTGACTACCGTGAGTTTATGGGACATGGCGGTGGCGGCAATCATGGCATCTTCATAGAGTGCGTCTGATTGTTTGTGCATGAGTTTTGTCCAAAGCCGAAAGGCTTCGGTAGTCATGGGTAATACGTGAAACGAAGCGCTGACTTGATTTGCCCAAGCTTCAATTTCTTGGGCTTTGGCGGCATCTTGTTCGCGGGTGATTTCTATGCCGGCTTGAATTTCTGCCAAGGTGACGGCGCTGATAAAAATATCCGAATCGGCGATAGGTGCTATCCACGCGAGAACAGCGCCGTGCGGGCGCGGTTTTCGCAGCTCAGAGATCACGTTGGTATCGAGTAGGTACATAGCGCGCTATAGCTCCGTTGCGGTGCGCCGTTTCGCTTGGCCGCGTGCGGGAATATTCAGTTCTGTGCGGCCAATATCGCTCATAAGCAAGGCTTTTAGGCTGGGGCGCGCTTCTGCCGTCAGGCGTTTCCACTCTGCAACAGGCACTAGCATGGCGGCCTCAGTACCGCGCCGCGTTACCAGTTGCGGGCCGTCTTTTAAGCAGGCATCTAACATTTCGCTAAAGCGCGCTTTGGCATCTTGTACGGGCCAAGTATTCATAGTGAACCTCTATATGATTATGTAGCTGACTATATAGATGACTAGTTGCGTGTTAGGCTTAGTGTAGGCTGTTAGGTGTATAAGTGAAAGTCTTTTTCTAATGGTGTACCTAAAGCGAAAACTGCAGCTCTTTATCCAGCTCAACTATTAGATTTCGTTGGCTGTAAGGGCAAACAAACTCCAATCGATAAGCCAATAACTGCAAGCCTACTTTTGCTTTGGTGCCGTAGAGTTTATCGCCAACGATAGGGTGGCCGATATTCGCAAGGTGACGACGAATCTGGTGTTTGCGACCGGTTTCGATGTGAACATCTAGCAAGGTACTGTTATTTGCAACGCCGATCTTTTTAATGTGCGTAATAGCTACTTTGCCATCCAATTCATAATTTAAGGTCATGCCTGCTGCGGGCAATTCGCAATCATCGACTACCCAAGCTTGATAATGCTTTTTGATGTCGCGGCCTTGAAATAGCACCGATAACTTGGCGGCACTTTGGCTATCGTGGGCGATAATCATGAGGCCCGCAGCATCCGCATCCAAACGATGTACTAAAAAGCATTCGCGCTGGCTGCCCAAGAGCGATTGGCCATTCACTTCAACCCACCGTAAAATGCTACAGTGGTCGCCCCATTGGGAGCCTTGTGCCAGCATGCCGGCGGGTTTGTACCAAATGCTGTATGTGGTTGCATCGTGTATTAAATGTGCAGTTTCAGGTTTACGTGCGAGCACTTGCTCGTCGTAAAAGAATTGAATTTTTGAGCCTTTGTAGAGAATTTTGGTGGCGCGGCGCAAACGCAGGGTTTTGCCTTTGAGCGTCCACCAGACCGCGCCTTTGTTCATTGCATCTTTAATGCGCTGCTTGGAAAGGCCCGTGCCCTCCGCTAATAAATCCAGTGCAGTTTGTTCGGGTTTGGTTACAGTAAATTCGTATTTTTGCGGTACGTCGAAAGAAGTATCAGTCATGAAGCATCAGTCATATTAAGAGAGAAAAATTGTGGCAGAAAAGCCAACTATTCATAAGTTAAACCTTACGCTGTCCGATATGGATCGCAATGTCTACGGCGATTACAACCTCACCATCGCACTTCATCCCTCGGAAACCATCGAGCGCATGATGGTGCGTATTCTAGCCTTTTGTTATCGCGCTGCGGAGAATTTAACGTTTGCGCGCGGTCTCTCATCGCCAGAAGATCCCGAGCTGTGGTTGAAGCACGATAACGGCACTATTTTGGAATGGATTGAAGTCGGCCAGCCTTCGCCAGATCGATTGAAAAAAGGTTCTAGCCAATCCACCGCCGTAAAAGTGTTTAGTTATGGTCGCGGTTTGGATGTGTGGTGGAAGACCAATGCGGCGGCGATTAACGCTTTGCCGAAAGTCTCCATTAACTTTTTTGATGCGGATGAACTACAAGCTCTGTGTGGTTTAGCCGATAAGACCATGAGCCTCACTGTGACCATTACTGAAAGCATCGCCTATGTTTCCAATGCAACTGATAACGTTGCTGTCACCTTAATGGATATGGAATCGCTCTAATGAATATCGTTGATATTAATCTCGAAAATGCCAAACAGCTTTTGGTGGATGAATCTTTTGCTCGCCCAGTGTTGATTGATTTTTGGGCGGATTGGTGTGCGCCTTGTAAAAACTTGATGCCAATTTTAGAAAAACTTGCCAATGAATATGCCGGTGCTTTTTTGTTGGCGAAAGTTAATGCGGACGAAATGAATATGATTTCATCGCAATTCGGCGTGCGCAGTTTGCCTACAGTGATGCTGATGAAAGACGGTCAGCCGATTGATGGTTTCGCTGGCGCTTTACCCGAAAAAGACGTGCGTGAACTGCTAGAAAAATATTTGCCTAAGCCCTGGGAAAAGTTTGTGAATGAAGCACAAGCTTTCATTATGGTAGGCGATTTTAATGCAGCCTTGCCACTGCTGCGCCAAGCTTACGAAGATTCCAAACACGATGCTGCCATCGCCTGTTTAATGACGCAATGCCATTTGGAGTTAAATCGTATCGACAATGCTGAAGCGATTTTAGCAACCATCAAGATGAAGGATCATGACGCGCATTACGAACAATTACTGGCGCAAGTGGAGCTCAAAAAACAGGCGGCCAAAACCCCTGAGTTAGTAGTGCTTGAAGTAGCCCATGCTAATGAGCCTGACGATCTACACATCGCTTATCAACTGGCGATTCAATACAACGTAGAAACCGCTTATCGCCCTGCCTTAGAATTGTTAATGGGTATTATGCGTAAAGACCGCAATTTCGCCGAAGGTGCTGCAAAAAAGACCTTTATGGATATTTTGGCGGTTTTGGGTAAGGGTGATTCCTTGGCGATAGAGTTTCAGCGCAAATTATTTACGTTGCTTTACTAGTTTTAGAGCAGTGAAAAATAGTTATGTATGATCAATCTCGGTAAACTAACAACTTTGCTGAATGCAGTCCTTGCGCTGTTGTTCCAGCGTTGCCTAAAGCGCATCCCTGTAACTTTAGGTCTTGTTAGTTTTTGAGGGTTAAATGACGTTATTCTGCAGAGCAATCCTATTATTTGCGTTAAGTTGCGCCTTGCTGGCGTGCGATGGTCGCAATAATAGCCTTAGCTCAACTAATCTCCCCGCCTTTGTATCTCAAAAGGGTAATGTTTACACCATTACTCAGGGGCAAACTCGCCTTGATATTAACGCCAATATTGCTGGCCGTATTAGTTCGTTAAAAATTGATGGCACTGAGCTGCTGCTTACTGCGAGTGAAACCAATAATTTAATTTGGGGCAATGTATTTTGGTCTAGCCCGCAAAGTGAATGGAACTGGCCTCCAATAGAGATTCTTGATAGCAAACCCTACAGTCTTAGCATTGCTAAGGATCGCATTGTCTTCACTAGCAAGGTTGATCCTGTAACGGGTTATCAGTTTGTTAAAAGTTACGGCATTAATCGTGAAAAAAAATGTATTAGCGTTATTTATTCTATTTACAACCACTCTACAGTCGAAAAAAATGTCGCGGGCTGGGAAGTAACACGTTTTAGTCCACAAGGTATGGCATTTTTCCCCCAAGGTAATACTGAAAGCACCAGCGGAATTTTTTATCCGTTGAGTGTTGAGCACATTGGTGATATTACTTGGGCTAATTATGACGTTAGCAAGCTTACTCAGAATCATCATAAATTGATGACGGATGGTAAAGAAGGCTGGATTGCCTACACCAATGCGGGAAAATTATTGGTGAAAGAGTTTGCCGATGTGCCTGTTGAATTAATTATTTCTGGCGAAGGTGAAATAGAGCTATTTGCCAATGTTGAAAAAACTTTTTGGGAAATTGATCAGCAAGGAGTGATGACTAAGCTTGCACCTGGTGAGCATTTGGAGTGGGAAGTGCTTTGGCATACGCGTACCTTGCCTGCATCTGTTCCCGCTGTTCTTGGTAGCGATGATTTAGTGAGCTACGTGCGTGGTGTTTTAAAAGGCGCACATTGATTTTCTGTCAATGCATCGAGTAGATACAGTTATCTATTCAATATTAACGACGGTTTTTCCGCGTTTTTAGCCGACGAATTTTATCCGCTTCTTCTTTTTCTTTCGCTTTTATTTCATCGGTCAATTTTGCGTCTATGACTTCTTGCGTTGTCATCTCTGGTGTTTCAAAAGTGATTCGGCCAAGTAAGCCTGCACGCAACTCAGTAATTAAGAGCGAAGATACTTTTTGAATATCCACACCGCCGCCTTTGCTGGTACAGCCGCGCTTCACGCCAATTGCTTCTAATAATTCAATATCACTGGCGGGTAGTGTTTCCAGTTTGTAACGCGTTTTTAAGGCTTCGGGGTAGGCTTTTAATAAATATTCAGCGGCGTAGAGTGCAATATCCGCGTAATCAAATACGGTATCCTTAATTGCACCGGTGATGGCTAAACGATAACCGCAGGAGGGCGGCGTTAATTTTGGCCACAGGAATCCCGGCGTATCCGTTAATAAAAAACCGTTATCCAATTTAATTTTTTGTTGCGATTTAGTGATGCCCGCTTCGTTGCCGGTTTTGGCGACAACTCGACCAACCAGTGTATTAATGAGTGTGGATTTTCCCACGTTGGGAATTCCCATAATCATGGCGCGGGCAGGGTGAATGGATGAATTTTTTTCGGGTGCGAGTGATTCGCATACTTGCAATAGTTGACGAATTTGCTCTGGGTTTTGTTGGCTGACGGGCAGTGCAGTTACGCCTTGGGTTTTTTCTAACTCTGCAATCCAAAGCTCGGTAATATCCGGGTCGGCCAAATCGGCTTTGTTTAATAATTTAATGCAGGGAGTATTGCCGCGCAGTGCAGGCACTAAAGGATTCTCGCTGGAAAAGGGCACGCGGGCATCCAGCATTTCGATAATAACGTCCACATGGGGCATAACTTCCGCAATTTCTTTGCGGGCTTTGTGCATGTGACCTGGGAACCAATTGATAACTGACATAAATTCTCTGAGAGTGTGAGCAACTAAGGTAATCCTCACGAGACACGCCGCAAGTACATCCATGTAGGCTCGACGTCCGCTTCCATGCTGACGACGGTCTCGCGAGAATTACCTCAGTCGCACCGAATGACTGCGGTAGAGTAAAAAATTAAAGACTATCAACGTTTTCAGTTGAGTCGAAATGATGCAAAAGGAAATAACCCTGTGGGTGCGATTCATCTTCGCAAGCGGCAATTGAAATCGGTGCAATCACAGTGGAATACTCTGCGTGTTGATAAAGCGCTTTTTGCAAATCCTGCCAGAGTGCTTTTGGGAACTCGGTAAAAAATGTGTAGCTGAGATAGGTTTTACCTTTCTCCGTAAACTCATCAATTTCCGGTGCGCGGCCAACAGCTCGTACTTGTGCTAAAAATGCAGTGCGATCAAAGTTCGCTAAAAATTCGGGTTGGATTTGAATGCTAATGGATTGCATAACAGACTCAATGGAACGACCTCTGTGTAGAGAAAAGTAAATCCTCGGCGGGTCGATGTTGTTAAAAAGTGATTTCGGCTATTCTAGCGCAACTCGTCTTTCACTTCTCAATTCATTTCTCTGGTTTAATTCTGTGAATCCGCGTAGCTCTGTAAATCAATTGTTTCGCCCCGTCGCTTTGGGCATATATGCATTATTTTGTTTGGCTGGGTTTGTAGGTGCATTGGTCTTCCCGACGTTGAGTGTGTTCTTGGCGAAAGAGGTTGGTGTGCGTCCCTTGCTTGTGGGTGTCCCTTTCGCAGGCGTCGCTTTGGCTAGTATGGCCTACAACCACTTTATTGGGCATTGGTCCGATGGTTTGAGCGACCGTCGCCCATTGGTTGCGGTGTGCTGTTTGGTTGGTGCCTTAGTCTGTCTGACGCTTGCCTATTCGCGAAACTACTGGATAGTTGCAGCCATTGTGGTGCTGTTTCTTAGCTTTTCTATGGTCGCCTTCTCGCAAGTTATGGCCTACAGCTTGGATTACGCCAAGGACAATATTCCTGAAGATCGAGTGCCATTATTCAATGCCATAGTTCGCGCGCAAATCGCTATTGCATGGGTAGCTGGGCCGCCAGCGGGGTTTCTATTGGCGGCTTGTATGGGTTTTACTTTTATGTATTTGCTGGCGGCGGGGATGTTTGTGGCAGTCGCTGTTTTGAGCCTCAAACTCTTGCCGCACCTTAAACATCACGCCCCTAAACAAGTAGAAAAGCCTGACGTTCAACCTATCAGTCAGCAGCAAAAGCGTGCGCTGATCTTAAGTCTTATTGGCTTCTCGCTCATGTGGGGAGCAAATAACGCCTATCTCATTAGCTTTCCGTTGCATCTTCAAGATGGCCTTGGCATAAGCACTGAATGGATGGGGTGGGTGATGGGAACTGCGGCGGGTTTAGAGATTCCCTTCATGATTTTGGCGGGGCACTATGCGGCGCGCATTAAGATTATGACCTTGATAAAGGTGGCGGGTGTTGCCGCATTAATACTTTATATGGGCGTCTATTTTGGAACTCAGCTATGGCAGTTCTTTGCGCTGCAGATCTTTAACGCCATGTTTATAGGCATCTTGGCTGGTTTAGGGGTTTCAGTCATTCAGGATTTGCTACCGGGGCGTTCAGGCATGGCTTCTGGGCTTTATACCAATACCACGCATATGGGGAATTTACTCAGTAGTCTCCTAGTAGCGGTGGTGGCGGATATTTACGGTTATCATCAAATATTTGCGGTTAATCTCTTGATTATCGCCTTGGCGATATTGGCTTTTGGCCGAGTAAAAGTAAAAGGCTAGAGCAATGCAAGCGAGGCTGTTATACTCCGCGCCCTCGGCGAGAGGCTACTTTCCCTTCTT
Organism: Gammaproteobacteria bacterium; assembly: GCA_005801205.1. GTDB lineage: Bacteria > Pseudomonadota > Gammaproteobacteria > Pseudomonadales > Cellvibrionaceae > Cellvibrio. The sequence continues at coordinate 6,871 of SYDJ01000229.1, read as the reverse complement.
TAATTGATGTGGGCAGCCTGCGGCCACGCTCTTTCACAATCCACTCCCTCTTATCTGGTGCTCTATGGAACCCATGTTAACTATTGCTTTGCGCGCTGGCCGCAAAGCAGCTGAATTGATTGAACGTGCATTTGAACGTGTTGATTTAATCCCTGTTGAAACGAAAAGCCGTAACGATTACGTGACTGAAGTTGACAAGGCTGCTGAAAAAGAAATTATTTATCATCTCCGTAAAGCCTACCCAGACCACAGTTTTCGTGGTGAAGAGGGTGGATTCCAAGAAGGCAAAAATTCCGATTACGAGTGGATTATTGATCCGCTCGATGGCACAACCAATTTTATCCACGGTTTGCCGCATTTCTCTATTTCCATCGCCTGTAAATACAAGGGCCAGATTGAACACGCCGTTATCATCGATCCTATTAAGCGCGAAGAATTTACCGCTAGCCGTGGCCGTGGTGCCATGCTCAATGATCGCCGCATTCGCGTATCGCCCCGCCGTGGTTTTGAAGGCGCGTTGATTGGCACTGGCATACCCTTTAGCGGATACGCTTTAGAACACATTGGCCCTTATTTAGAAACCTTAAAAGAGATTGCTGGCGAAACCTCTGGTATTCGTCGCTGCGGTTCTGCGGCGTTGGATTTGGCTTATGTTGCCGCTGGCCGTTTTGATGCTTTCTGGGAGATGAATTTAAACCAATGGGATATTGCAGCTGGCGTTTTGTTAGTGACGGAGGCGGGCGGTTTGGTGAGCGATTTTAATGGCGGTTCTGAATATTTAGAGTCTGGCAATATTGTTTGCGGTTCGCCAAAGGTATTTAAGCCTGTGTTGCAGATTGTTCAGAAAAATTTGGGTTATTTGAAGTAAGAAAACTTTAATATCTGAAACAAAAAACGAGGCCAGGTGCTTCGTTTTTTTTATTTGATTTCTATTTTTCCGCGAGCGAACTTTAATAGTAGAAAATCGTCATCCTCGCCGGCGCGAGGATGACCACTCCCTGTTAAATATGTGAAGGCTGTAATTTTTTGTTCTTGTGAATTACGGCATAAAAATCCGATTCAAAGTTTCGATCAATTTATTAATATCTACGGGTTTAGTGAGATATTCAAAAAATCCTGATTTAATACCGCGTTCAATATCGTAAGGCATTGCATTGGCCGACAAACCTACAACAGGAATATGTTTGGTCATAGGATCATTTTGCAATACGTTCATGGCTTCAAATCCATCCATTCCCGGTAAGTTAATATCCAGAATAATTAAATCGGGTTGAGTGCTGCGCGCTTTGTAAATGCCAATAAAGGGTTCTTCAGCAATATCCAATGTTAAGCAACTGTGACGCTCAAAAAATTGTTGTAACAAGCGAATATTAGTAGGGTTGTCTTCAATATAAAGTACATTTTTGGTTGTGCTAAAGGCGAGCTGAGTTGGTGTGTAAGCGGCGGATTTTATAATATCGGTTTGCTGTTGATTCCATTCGCTGGCGATAGGAAGATCAATCCAGAATTCGGTGCCTTTACCTTCAGTGCTGTCAAAGTCCAAATGGCCGTGCATCATTTCTACGAGTTGTTTGGTAATAACCAAACCAACGCCAGAGCCTTCAATTTTGCTGAACTCTGCGTTCAAGCGATTGAATGGCTGGAAGACTTCTGCTTGACGGTTGGCGGGTATACCTTTGCCATTGTCGCGCACACTGAGGCGCAAAATTTTAGGCGTAACGAGTGCTAATTTAACTTCAACTTCACCGCCCATGTTGTTGTATTTAACGGCATTGCTGAGCAAATTAATGAGAGCTTGTTTGTAGCGCACATTGTCGGCAATAACGTAATGGTTTTCTAGGGAATCCATCGTGGCGTAGAGGCGAATACCGCGTGTATCTGCTTGTGTTTGTACCAGTGTAAATGCTTCATTAATAATGCGCGACACTAATACAGGTTCAAGCGACACGGTCATTTTCCCCGATTCGATTTTGGCGAGATCGAGCACGTCGTTAATCAGTTGCAACAAATGGTCGCCAGCTTTGCGGATTTCGCGCATGTTGGCCATTTGCTGTTGGGTTAAATTTAAATCGTATTCAAATAATTGCGCGTAACCTAGAATTGCATTGAGCGGTGTGCGCAATTCGTGGCTCATGCTAGAGAGAAATTCTGACTTTGCTTGGTTCGCTTTTTCGGCAGCCACCTTGGCTTGCATTACGCGTTCTTCGGCAAGTTTAATTTGTGTTACATCCATGTTGGCGCCTGACATACGTGTTGGTTTTCCCTCAGGATTAAAACTGGCGCGGCCACGCGCGCGCACCCAATGCACTTGCTTATTTTTACCGATTAAGCGGTACTCCATATCAAACGGCGCTTTGCCCGCTAGGTGATCAGCGAGTGCTTGGTCAAATTTAGCGAGATCTTGTGGGTGAATAAGTTTGCGCCACACAATTAATTTGTCCTCGCCTTTGGTGATCTCATCATCATGGGCATCAAAACCAATTAACTCCCAGCAGCGGCTAGAAAAATGAAAGCCGCCTTTATCGGCATACCATTCCCAAATGCCATCGTTAGATGATTGAATAATTCGCTCTTGGCGCGATTCAGATTCGCGCAGTGCTGCTTCTGCATTTTTAAGTGCTGTTACATCAAAGCTGACGCCTGACATGAGTATTGCGCGGCCATTTTCATCACGTATTGAATCGGCGCGTACTTCAGTCCAAATGTATTCCCCATTTTTCTTGAGTACGCGATAGGCGCAGTGAAATGGTTTGCCTGTGCGGAAGTGTTCACGCATGGCATCTGCACTGATTTGATGATCTTCGGGATGTATGTATGCCCATACGTAGTTAGCATTGCAGATATGTTCTTCTTCCTCCTTGTTATAGCCCAATCGCTCCCAGAAACCACCTGACCAATCGAGCCGTTGAGTAACTAAATTCCACTCCCAAAAGCCGTAGCCGCTGCCATTAAACATTCGCTGAAAGCGCGATACGGTTTCGCGCAGCACTTCAATGTCATTGCTTTCACGTAAATCGGCTTTGATGCTAATGTCTTTGTTCATAATTATTCACAGGTGATAAGTAGCAATACGGAGTGGTGTGAAGATAAACCAGCTGGAAGACAATTGCAAAATGGATATTTTGCTAAGCGCTAAAACAAAAAAACAGCGCAGTGCGCTGTTTTTCGTAAGCCTGTATTTTGACTAAGGTGCCATATCGGCTTCGCTGCCGTCGCCTTCTTTTGGGCGGGGCATTAAATCTTCTTTGCCGATTCCTAAAGCTACTGTCGCGTTGGCAGCGATATAGATAGAAGAGTAGGTGCCAATCACAACACCGATGAGCATTGCTTTAGAGAAGCCCGCGAGCAATTCCCCGCCAAACAAAAACAACACCACCATCACCAAGAATACGGTCATGGAGGTCATGATGGAGCGGCCTAGGGTTTGCGTCATAGAAATATTAACAACCGTGAGCGCATCCATCTTCCGTAGCTTGCGAAAGTTTTCACGAATCCGGTCGAAAACTACAATCGTATCGTTAATGGAATAACCGATTAACGCGAGAATGGCGGCAAGTACAGTTAAGTCAAAATCCCACTGAAATAGAGCAAATGCACCGAGCGTCACTATGGTGTCGTGAATAAGCGACACAATTGCGCCTACGGAAAATTTCCATTGAAATTGCACCATGACGTATAAAAACACTAGCGCAAATGCACATAGAATACCTAAACCACCGCTATTGAAAAGTTCTTCACCAATTTGCGGGCCCACCTCTTCGCTGCTACGAACCTCAATTTTAGCGTGAGTCGCTTCTGCAATTTTGCCTTGTAGGAATTGGCTGTAGATTTTCTCTAAGGTGTGTTCAATGGCAACGTGCGTAGCGCCATCTTTAATAGTGACTTCTGTTTTACCAAAGCGCGAGACATCAAAAATATTACTTTGCGCTATTTTTTCTGGCGTTGTGTTGGTAATCACCAGAACTTTGCTAAAGCCAACTTGCTCACGGCTTGGTTGAATCACTGATTTTAGTGTTGCTCCTTCACCTAGTTTTGCAATTTCTGCGGCAATTTGTTCCTGACCTTTATCTTTCATTAAATCTTGGGTGCGTACCATGACCTCTGTTTCGCTGCCAAAAATAACAGCATTAGCGCCGCGCAATTTTTCTTCTTCAAGAACATGATAAATTTTAGGTAAATCGGCTGGGCGATCGAGCGATAACTGCAGCTGCGTACCGCCGGTAAAATCCAACCCGAGTTTGAAGCCAAAGGTTGCAATCGAGACTAGCGCAACGATGGTTAATACAATTGAGAAACCCGAGGTGTACTTTCGGATCGCCATAAAATCAATAATTTTTTCATCTTGTGACATAGCAGTGCTCTCTGTAAAAGCGTCTGATTAATGTAATTTAAGGTCCAAGGCCTTAAATCGAAATTTTCTGTAAGTTTTTACGACCACCGTAAACCAAGTTAGCCATAGCGCGGCTAATCATGATGGAGGTAAACATAGAGGTCGCCAAACCGATACACAGGGTGATGGCAAAACCTTTAACGGGGCCGGTGCCTATGGCAAACAAAATAAAACCAACAATAAAGGTGGTTATGTTTGCATCTAAAATAGTGATAAAGGCACGCTCATAGCCCGCATAAATGGCTTGTTGCGGCGATACTCCGTTTTGAATTTCTTCACGTATACGCGCGTAAATAAGTACGTTGGCATCCACCGCCATACCCATAGTCAACACGATTGCAGCAATGCCGGGTAGGGTGAGTGTTGCGCCGAAGAGTGATAAAACCATCACCAGCATAAATACGTTAATGGCCAGTGCGATATTGGCAAACACGCCAAACATGCGATAGAAAACCAGCATAAACAGCGACACCATTGCCAGTGCCCACAAGCAAGAGGTTACACCTTTGTGAATATTTTCTTTACCGAGTGATGGGCCAATAGTGCGCTCTTCTACAAAGAACATGGGCGCAGCAAGTGCGCCTGCACGCAACAGCAGCGCAAGCTCTGCCGCTTCGCCCGGTGCATCTAAACCGGTAATGCGGAACGAGTAACCTAATGCTGATTGCACCGTTGCTAGGCTAATAATTTTTCGTTCAATAGTCTGAGTGTTTTTTTCGATTTCCTCACCTTTGTCATTGGTGACAAATTCGGTATGGTTTTTATATTCAATAAACAAAATCCCCATTTTGCGACCAACGCTATTTTTGGTGGCATGGTTCATTTTTACCCCGCCAATACTGTCGAGCGTGATATTGACTTGTTGACCGCTGGTTTCCGAATCGAAACTGCTGCGCGCATCTGACACTTGGTCGCCGGTAACGATAATTTGTTTTTCTAGCCAAGCTGGGCCACGGCGTTTTTGTTCTAGATCGTTGCGCCAGTTAAATTGCTCTTTGCTGGAAACCATGGCGTCTGGCAGAGCTTCCATATGGAATTGTAAATTCGCCGTTTTACCAATCACGCGTTTCGCTTCTGCAGGGTCTTGCACGCCGGCCAGTTCAACAATAATACGGTTGCGGCCCTGCTTTTGTACGATGGGCTCAGAGACGCCAAGTTCATTTACGCGGTTGCGCAGTGTGTGTAGGTTTTGGCTAACGGAATAGTCTTCAATTTCTTTTACAGCAAGTTCGCTTAAGCTGGCAGTGAAACTGAATTCATCTGGGGTTGCTTCGGTACTGGATTTTGCGAACAAATGCTGGGGTGAACCACTGCGCAGTTCTTCCATTGCTTGGTCGCGCGCTTCAGCAGTTTTAAAGCGACCAATGATGATATTGTCTGCGGTGTTATTGATGGATGCATAGCGGATTTTCGCTTTGCGCAATTTCTCTTTAAATTCGTCTGCGGTTATGGTTTGGCGTTTTTCAACGGCTGATGCAGTATCTACCTCTAAAACAAAGTGCACGCCACCCGCCAAATCCAAACCGAGCTTCATAGGCACGGCACCCATACTTCTTAACCAGTTGGGCGAGGTGGATGCCTTGTTTAGCGCTACCACATAATCATCGCCCAAGGCTTGCTGAATGCGCTTACGAGCTGGCATTTGGTCTTCATCTTTCTTAAATCGAATTAATGCCGACTTACCGTTAGTTTCAGTGCCAAAATATTCAATTTTGCCTTCTTTTAACGCGGTTTCGATTTTGGCCACTAGCGCAGCATCAATCACCGTGCCACTTGAGCTACCGGATACCTGAATAGCAGGGTCTGGAATATAGAGGTTGGGGGCTGCGTAAACTAATGACAAAACGGAGATCACTAATATCAGCAGATATTTCCAAAGCGGGTAGCGGTTTAACATAAAAATTCCCGTGACGAATGTAAATTTCTTATTCAGTGTTGTGATTGTGTCGTCATCCCCGCGTAGGCGGGGATCCATGTTTTAAGAGCTGGATACTCGGTGTGCTACGCCGCTCTGACGAGTCGCGAGTATGACGATTCCCTGAATGGTTATTGAGTCTGAGATTGTGGTGCAAAAGCGCCGGATTATACCGATTTAACCAGCCACAACAATGGCTTGTGGCTCGCTCCTGCATACAGCCCACCTATTGTGGGGGCGCTTCTGGCACTTCCAACCCTTGTGCGCCATAAAAATCGGCCAAAAAGGCAGCAAAAGTGCCTTCACTCAAGGCGTTACGCATTCTGGCCATGAGGTTTTGGTAGAAGCGCAGGTTGTGAATGGTGTTGAGTTGCGCGCCGAGCATTTCGTTGCATTTATCCAAATGGTACAGATAACTGCGGCTGAAGTTTTTGCAGGTGTAGCAATCGCAGTTGGCATCTAACGGGCTGGTATCGTTGCGGTACTTGGCGTTGCGCAGTTTAAGCACGCCTTCGGTTACAAAGATGTGGGAATTGCGCGCGTTACGGGTAGGCATTACGCAGTCG
>SYDJ01000228.1 GCA_005801205.1 Gammaproteobacteria bacterium | reverse complement strand
TCGATACCGCTGGTCTGCGCGATAGCCCCGATGAAGTTGAACGCATCGGTATTCAACGCGCCTGGCAAGAAATCCAACAGGCCGATCGCGTCTTATTATTGGTGGATAGCGGCAGCACTGCAGCATTTGAAGCCAGCAAAATATGGCCAGAGTTTGTCGATAAATTAGAAGATGCCAGCAAACTTACCCTGGTTCGCAACAAGATCGATTTAAGTGGTGAAGCTGCTGGACTAGCTAAGTTGGAAAATGGTGCTTCTTATATAGGTATCAGTGCCGCGACTGGCGCAGGTATGGAAGACCTTAAACAGCATCTTAAAGATATTATGGGTTTCAGCAACAGTGGTGAAGGTGGGTTCACTGCACGCCGCCGCCACTTAGACGCCCTTGAACGCGCGCAATCTTTCCTAGCCCTAGGCAAGGCTCAATTACACGGCTACGCCGCTGGCGAACTCCTCGCCGAAGACCTACGCCAAGCACAAAATGCCCTGAGTGAAATTACTGGCGAATTTACACCGGATGATTTGCTTGGCCGCATCTTCAGTAGTTTTTGTATCGGTAAATAAACCCTTCTTTATTTGCACTTGATCTCTCCTACCAGCAACTGCTCATTCGCATAGTCATTTCTGTGTCTATACTGCTTAAGAATTAAGCAGATGATTGTGCCCAGCTATGAATACCACTCCTTTAATCAGTAAAACTAAAAGCACTAGCGAACCCTTGGTCGCGATTGAACTCCTATCCGCCTGCCGGATTTTAGTGATCAACGGTAAAGGTGGCTCAGGCAAAACAACGCTAAGTACCAATCTTGCAGCATGGTTAGCCCAGCGTGGCCAAACTACGGTATTAGTGGATGCTGATCCACAAGGCTCAGCGAGCTATTGGCTTACTAAACGCGCACCTGAATTACCCAAAATCTTCGGCTTAAAAATTGAATCCAACTGTCGCACTACACGCAGTTTTCAATGGCGCGCACCCAAGTCTACCCGCTGGTTAATTACCGATGCCGCACCCGGACTATCAGACACAGCCCTCAGCGATATCATCCAAAACCACGATTTAATTATCGTGCCTGTATTACCTTCAGATATAGATATTCGCGCAAGCGCACGCTTTATTGGCGATGTCTTATTAACCCAAACCATGCGCCGCGCACGTCGCCCCATCGCCGTAATCGCCAATCGTGTAAAACAACAAACGAACGCTTGGCAAGGATTACAACGGTTTTTATTGAGTTTGAATATCCCCTTTCCCGCAACCCTGCGTGACACCCAACACTATGTAAAAGCCTATAGTGAGGGACGCGGTATTAGCGATTATCAACAAAAAAACTATGAACGCGACCGCAATGATTGGGATTTATTACTGCGTTGGTTGGATGCTCAAGAAGCAATTCAACCTTGGTTTGTAGAGGAAAAAGAAAAGCTTTCGCCAAATTCACTGCCTAATGCGTCGTAATTTGTCTACTTAGCGATCAAATAATATTTATTTTCGCTATTTAGCAATTTTCTTTTCCTGATAAAACTCACCCTACTTAAATACCTCTACAAGCAAACCTTACACCTAAAGCAAGGTTTATACAGAGTTGTTTTCATGTTTTTCCACACACTTACACAGGTTATCCACAAAAAAATAGAGATTTACGCCATAAAGTCCTGTTTTTAATGAACTTTTAGTGATTATCAGTTGGGATGTGTGTAATTCTGTGTATCCACTACGTAAAAGCTGACAACTGTTTTGGGGATAAGTCGAATTTTTATCATTGATTGTATAAGTAAGGCTTCTACAAACAGCTTACGGTCAGCTTACAAGGAGCTTTCCAGCAGTTTCCCCCAAGGGTTTTCCTTAAGATAACTAATTGAATAAATTATATAAATTTGATTTATCCACAGAATTATGGCTGTATATTAATTACAACATCTTTTATCTTCTTAAATAACTTTATATATATTTATTTAACTATTTTTCTTTGTTGTAACAGAATAAGTTTTCGTGCAAAAAATAAGCTGATTAAACCCTGTACATGTTTTGTGCAATTGCTCAACTCGCTCTATAATGCGTGCCCTTTTCCGAAAACCCGTATTTGTTGGTTTTCGAACGGTGCCCAAAGTATTAACACGCAGATGTACTGCAAGGTTGTTGCTCGATGATTTTCCCAGAACGTTTTGATGTGATCGTAATTGGTGGTGGCCATGCCGGTACTGAAGCCTGTTTGGCGGCGGCGCGCATGGGTTGTAAAACTCTGTTACTGACTCACAACATCGAAACTCTTGGCCAAATGTCCTGCAATCCCGCGATTGGTGGGATTGGCAAAAGCCATCTCGTCAAAGAAATTGATGCCCTTGGCGGCGCTATGGCGCTGGCAACCGACAAAGGCGGCATCCAATTCCGTGTACTCAACGCCCGTAAAGGCCCAGCCGTTCGTGCAACTCGCGCCCAAGCTGACAGAATTCTCTACAAAGCTGCTATTCGCGAAACTCTTGAAAACCAGCCTAACCTGTGGATATTCCAACAAGCCGCTGACGATGTGATCGTGGAAAACGATGAAATTCGCGGCGTCATTACCCAAATGGGGCTGAAATTTCACGCGAACCAAGTCGTACTAACGGCCGGTACTTTTCTCGGTGGTTTGATTCACATCGGCATGCAAAATTATTCCGGCGGTCGCGCCGGTGATCCACCGTCAATTGCACTTTCAAAACGCTTGCGTGAATTACCGCTGCGCGTCGATCGTTTAAAAACCGGAACGCCGCCGCGTGTTGATGCGCGCACCGTGAATTTCGATGGTTTGGAAAAACAGTGGGGCGATACGCCGGTACCGGTGATGTCGGTGCGCGGCAATCGCGCTATGCACCCGCGCCAAATTTGCTGCTACATGACGCACACC
>SYDJ01000227.1 GCA_005801205.1 Gammaproteobacteria bacterium | reverse complement strand
CAACTGGGAGCTGTTGTGCCTCTACTGTCACGACCATGAGCACACCAAATTTCATGAACACGTTCTTTACGGCTCAACCAAAGCCAAAGAAATTTCCCCGGCAACTTTTAACCCCTTTGCACAGCTCAAAGATTTAATAGACAAAAAATAAATTCTCTTCATGCTGGAGTAACGGATTCGACTTTTTGTGGCTCATAAAAAATGCCCGCATCAAACGATGCGAGCATTTTCTCAACTTAAACCCCTAGAAGGTAGGGTTTTGATACAGCTTGGTAATTGTTCCTTTCTTATTTCACGCAGTTTGTAAAACTTAGTGATGGTGATGACCGCCAGCGCCGTGTGCGTGACCGTGCTCTAACTCTTCTGCAGAGGCTGCGCGAATCTCGGCAACTTCAACGTCAAAGGTCAAATCAACACCCGCCAATGGGTGGTTGCCATCGATAGTTACGTTGTCGCCTTCTACTTTGGTCACGGTAACAACTTGTAAACCGTGTTCAGTTTCAGCGTGGAATTCCATGCCTACTTCAATGTTGTCGATGCCGCTAAACATATTAGATGGAAGCTCTTGCACCATGCTGTCATCGCGCACGCCGTAGGCTTCAGACGCTGGGATGCTCACGTTAAATTTGTCGCCAACCGCTTTGCCAAGCAATGCTTTTTCCAAGCCTGGAATAATGTTGCCAGCGCCGTGTAAGTATGCCAAAGGCTCTTGGCCTTCTGATGTGTCGATAACTTTGCCTTCGCCATCAGTAAGGGTGTAGTGAATGCTGGCAACGCAATTTTCTGAAATGTTCATGACTTTTTCCTGAGATTAAAGAGTAAAAATGTAGATATAAAAATTAGAAATGTTCAATTGCTTTGCCGTTTAGTGAGGCTTTACTAATGTAGATGGTGTAAGCAGAACCATTTTCTTCTTGCTGTAAACGGACTAACAGGTACTGAAAATCTTTGGCGAACCACGCGTAAGTCACGAGTTCACTTTTATCGCGGGTGCGTTTTACTTTAACCGTTTTAACATCGCCAAGTGGTGTGGTTAAAACTTCTTCGCCCACAATTTCAAATTTGTATTGCTTGATTTTGCGGCCATTGGTAATCGAATATTCAAATTGCTTTTTGCCAGCGATTAAATCTTGGCTCAATTGGATTTGGTAGCTGAGGCCATCTTGAAAATTCTTGGCGGCATCTAAAGCTTGGCTTTGTGAATTTTTAAGGTTGGTGACTTTATTGGCCGCCCAATCAAACACCAATTCATCATCGCGATCTTTGCCTAAACCATTGCGCTGGTAAATGTAGTGCTGCGGTATTATTTGCTGCTCTTTAGCATCCCAGCTTACCTCAGTCACTTCAGTGACTTTGCCGACCAGAGAGTCGGCGTTGAAGTAGTACTCGTAGTTGCCATTAGGTAATGGGCTAAGGCGACTGGAGGCGATAATATTAAAGCCGTAAAGCTTCGCGTTATAGCTGGTTTCAAAGCTAGTAGGTGCAGGTACGGCTTGGGCCGCGTTCATCGTTAATAAGGCGAAACTCACACTCAATACTGCCAAAAACCAATTGCATGTACGCATTTTAATGACCTTTAGGTTTCATCCGATTCAATTTGGAATCCGGATGGCGGTAAAGGTTCACCTTTTAACACACTTTTGCCGTCAATCATGTGTAAGTCGCCTTGCGCAAACCATTTAACCGCAAGGGGATAGATTACATGCTCTTGGCGCTGCACACGTTTGGCGAGTGAGCTGGCATCGTCGCTAGTGAATACTGGTACGGATGCTTGCACAATCGCGGGGCCGCCATCTAGCTCTGCCGTTACAAAATGTACGGTTACGCCGTGGCGTTTTTCACCAGCGTCTATGGCGCGCTGGTGAGTGTGCAAGCCTTGAAATTTAGGCAGCAGAGAAGGGTGAATATTGAACATTTTACCGAGGTAGTGCTGCGTAAATTCCGGCGTGAGAATACGCATAAAACCAGCAAGCACCACCAAATCGGGGTGGTAGCTGTCGATCATAGCCATAAGCGCTTGGTCAAAACGTTCACGGTCGGCGAAGGTTTTGTGATCAAGTACTTCGGCAGGAATATTCGCTTTGACGGCGCGCTCTAATCCCATCACCTCAGGGCGGTTACTGATAACCGCCACAAGGTCAATGGGTAAGCTCTTATCCGCGACACCGTCGATTAATGCTTGCAGATTGCTGCCGCTACCGGAAATAAGTACAACAACACGCGCTTTGTTAGTGGATGACATCCCCTTACAAGCCTTGCAAATCTACTTGAGCTTCATCGCCCACGGTTTTAGCAATATGGCCAACCACAAATGCAGTTTCGCCAGCGGCTTTCAAAATCGCCAAGGCGTTATCTTTTTCACTCGCAGGAACCACAATCACCAGACCCCCGCCGCAGTTAAAGGTGCGGTACATTTCGCGGATATTGACGTTGCCGCCCTTTTGTAAGAATTGGAAAACCGGTGGGAAAGTCCAGCTTTTGGTGTCGATAACCGCTTTGCAGTCGCTTGGCAATACGCGGGGAATATTCTCGGTCAAGCCGCCACCCGTGATATGCGCCATGGCGGTTACTTTGCTTTCTTTGATGAGCTTCAATACGGATTTCACGTAAATGCGGGTTGGCTCCATCAAGGCATCGCCTAATGGGCGGCCGCCGCAGTCTTGGGTTAAATCAGCTTTGGTAACATCGATAATTTTACGAATCAACGAATAGCCGTTTGAGTGCGGGCCGCTTGAAGTCAATGCGATCAACGCATCGCCCGCTTGTACTTTACTGCCGTCGATAATTTCAGATTTCTCGACTACGCCGGTGCAGAAACCGGCCAAATCGTAATCTTCGCCTTCGT
>SYDJ01000226.1 GCA_005801205.1 Gammaproteobacteria bacterium | reverse complement strand
GTTTTAATCAGGCTTCTGCAAGCCCTAAAACCGCTGAAAATAGTGTAAAACGCTTTCACGATTGGAATCTTGCGCAACTTATAGATGTTGCCTACGAAGTTGGTTTACTTAAACCAGACGTAAAAAAATTCAGTCATGGTCTGCGAGACTTTCGCAATTACATTCACCCATACGAACAAATGCTGTCTGGCTTTACACCAGATGAACATACTGCCAAAGTGTGTTTTCAAGTATTAAAAGCGGCTCTCGCAAGTGTTGCGGGGGATCGGTGATATGAGTAAGAAATTCGGAAGCCTAATCGAAACTGGCTACGCCGATTGGTTGGCAGAACTTGAAGAATGCATACCATCAATGGAAGAAGACATAATATGACAAATACCAATAATCCAACTAATGCTTACACCGTACCATCGGTATCTATTGCCACTGCACGTACTGGCATATCAAGCAAAGCAAATGCTTTGGGGATGCGCGCCATGCAAGAGCGTGCCTACGCTAAACGCGGTGAGCAATATTTATTGATCAAGTCGCCACCGGCATCGGGCAAATCCCGTGCGCTTATGTTTATTGCATTGGACAAACTGAATAATCAAGGTTTGCAGCAGGCTATTGTAGTCGTGCCAGAGCGCTCCATTGGTAGCAGCTTTGCGGATGAACCACTCAGCAAATATGGATTTTATTGGGACTGGCATGTAGCCCCCCAATGGAATTTGTGTAACGCCCCCGGTGCAGATGATGTTCGCGTAGCAAAATCCAAAGTTAAAGCCGTGAGTGAGTTTCTAACCAGCGCAGATAGGGTATTGGTATGTACTCACGCCACATTCCGTTTTGCGGTAGAAGAATTGGGCGTGGAGGCCTTCGATAATCGCCTCATTGCTATCGACGAATTTCACCATGTATCCAGCAATCCAGATAATAAACTGGGTAGCCAGTTAGGCGCATTCATTACCCACGACAAAGTGCATGTAGTCGCCATGACCGGCTCTTATTTCCGTGGTGATAGTGAGGCCGTTTTATCACCGGCAGACGAAGCGAAATTTGAGACAGTTACTTACACCTATTACGAACAACTGAATGGATACAACTGGCTAAAATCTTTAGATGTAGGATACTTTTTTTACACTGGAAAATATGTAGATGCCGTTGCAAAAGTTCTCGACCCAGCATTAAAAACTATCGTTCACATTCCTAATGTAAATGCCCGCGAAAGCCTGAAAGATAAAGAACGTGAAGTAAACGACATTATGCACGCACTGGGCGATTGGCAAGGCATTGACACGGCTACAGGTTTTCACCTCATCAAAGCCAAAGATGGCCGCACTTTAAAAGTAGCTGATTTGGTAGACGATACCGATCAAGCAAAACGCTCGCGTGTGCTTTCCGCATTGAAAGATCCTGCGCAAAAAAATAATCGCGACCACGTAGATATTATTATTGCGCTCGGTATGGCGAAAGAAGGATTTGACTGGATTTGGTGTGAGCATGCATTGACCATTGGGTATCGCAGCAGCTTGACTGAAATTATTCAAATTATTGGCCGTGCAACCCGCGATGCAGAAGGTAAGGAGCGTGCGCGCTTTACTAATTTAATTGCCGAACCTGCCGCTGAACAAGCAGCCGTAGCGGAAGCCGTTAACGATATGCTGAAAGCTATTTCGGCTAGTTTGTTAATGGAGCAGGTGCTAGCGCCACGCTATGAATTCACGCCCAAAAATTCCGGGCCAATAGATGGCTTCGATTATGGTGATGAGGGCTATAAAGAGGGTGGCCGTAATATCGGCGTAAACGCACAAACAGGCCAGATACACCTTGAAATTAATGGCTTGGCTTTACCTGAAAGCCCAGAAGCAACTCGTATTTGCAAAGAAGATTTGAATGAAGTTGTCACCAGTTTTTTACAAGATAAAACGACGATAGAGCGCGGTTTATTCGACAAAGAAAACACCTTGCCAGAAGAGCTCACGCAATTACGCATGGGAAAAATTATCCGTGAGCGTTACCCCGATTTAAGTAATGAAGATCAAGAAGCAATTCGCCAACATGCTATTGCAGCCATGAACATTACCCAGCAAGCAAAATTAGCATTGGCTCAGGCCGATGCAGCAGGACAAGGCGGCTCTAATTCAGAAGAGGGCGCACAAGGCAGCACAGCGCTAATCGATGGTGTCCGTAGGTTTGTTAATGTGCGTGATTTGGATATTGATTTGATTGATCGCATCAACCCCTTTGATACTGCTTATGCTGTGCTGGCCAAAGCGATGGACGAAAAATCATTGCGCCAAGTTCAATCCAGTATTGCAGCCAAAAAAGTAAATATTCCGCTAGAAGACGCTCGCGAATTGGCTAAGCGCGCATTGCAATTCAAAGCTGAGCGAGGCCGCCTGCCAGACATCAATTCTGCCGATGCATGGGAAAAACAAATGGCAGAAGGTGTGGCTGCGTTAGCACGCTACCGTGCACAAGCTAAGGCCGCTGAAACACAAAACCAGAGTATTGAGGGAGAATCTATCTAATGGCCGATATGGATGATGATGCATTATTAGATGCCTTAGGTGTAGAGGTTACTCCACTTAAAACATCGAGCCGTACACCTCAAGAAGAGCGAATTATCGCTGGCTTTGAAGATATTCTCCGTTTTTACCAAACGCATGGTAGAGCACCATTGCATGGAGAAGGCCGCGATATATTCGAGCGGCTGTACGCAGTGCGTTTGGATCAGTTACGCAAGCTACCAGACGCACAAACTTTATTGGCCTCAATCGATACCGTTGGATTATTGTCTGGTACATCGTCACAGGCCATAAACCTCGACGAGCTGGACGAAGATGCACTATTGGCTGAGCTTGGAATTGGGGATGTATCAACAGAACACAACGACATTACCGTACTGCGCAATGTACGCTCAACCGCTGAAAAACGCGCTGCTGAAGAAATTGCCAATCGTACACCGTGTGTTGATTTTGATAAGTTCCAACCGCTTTTTGAGCAGGCAGAAAAGGAACTAAAAGCAGGTGTCCGTCAATCGCGACAATTTGGCCGTGACTCAAGTTTTAGCGTAGGCAATTTTTTTGTATTGAGCGGCTTACTGGTTTATATCGCTGAGCAAGGTGATTTATTCCGTACCGGTAACGGTGAGCCAGACGCAAGATTACGAGTTATTTATTCCAATGGAACAGAAAGTAATTTGTTAATGCGCTCTTTGCAGCGAGCTCTCTATAAAGATGAAACCTCACGCATGTTAACCGGCGTAGATGATGGCCCACTCTTTAGAAATGAAAGCTTTAGCGAAGAACCGTTAGAGGCCGATGATATAGAATCCGGCACTATTTATGTTTTACGCAGCTTGTCTGATCACCCATTTGTTGCTGAGCACCGCCAGCTAGTCCACAAAATTGGCGTTACTGGCGGCAAGGTAGAAACTCGTATAGCCGCTGCAAATAAAGATGCGACTTACCTACTAGCGGATGTTGAAGTAGTTGCCACTTATAAACTACACAATATAAACCGTACAAAATTAGAAAACCTTTTTCATAAGCTATTTGGTGCTGCACAGATCGATCTAACAATTGAAGACCGCTTTGGAAATCCTGTTAAACCGCGTGAATGGTTTTTTGTACCGCTGCAAGTGATTGATGAAGCCGTTCAATGTATTCGAGATGGTTCTATTACGAGCGTGATTTATGATCGAAATACTGCTCGATTAGTTAATGAAAAAACTGATGAGTAATTGAATATCAACTGCTACCCTGACCACTTTAAGAATTGCTTACACGATAGAAGAGAGTAACAAGGATGCTTTCAATGCTAAAGATAATCCAGCATATAAAAAAGCTTGGTGTATTTGAAGATTTCAGT
>SYDJ01000225.1 GCA_005801205.1 Gammaproteobacteria bacterium | reverse complement strand
ATGGAGCCCGGACTTTCCTCCCCAGTGCACCCCCTAACACTCAAGAGAGCTAAGGAGTTAACACCAGAGCGACTGTCTAGCCAACTCCGGCGCGCACACTACCCCCAAGCCGCCTAAAGCACAAGAGAAAGCACAAGTAAAACCCCACGATAAAAAATGGGCGCAGAGCTTTCACCCTGCGCCCATTTTTCACTTAACGTTGTAATTAACGCTTATTGAGGAAGAAACGCTGTGCCGCACCTGAAGTACACCACCACTGCTGAACTTTAGGGCCTATGCCGTTATCGACATCCAAGCACTTGTTGGAGTTAGTCGCCGTTAGCTCAACTTCCAGGGTACCCCAGTTAATAACACGCATTTTCCACACCTGCGCACTGCTGGCATTACAGGCGTATTGTTGAATCTGCGCGCCATCGGCGGTGCTTCCACCGGCAACATCAACACATTTTCCACTGTTGAGTGCGCGTAACTCCATGTTGTAGTTGCCCAAATCTGCCAAGGTAAACGTCTGCGCCGCAGTGCCATTACAGGCGTAGGTTTGCACTTTGGCGGAATCTGCAGTGCTCGCGGCCGTGATATCCAAACATTGACCGTTGGCTTTGTTTTTCAGCTCAAACGTACCGAAACTGCCGATAAATTTAGCGTTAGACATAAGGCTATCGAACAAGGGGCCATTACCACCTTCACTGATGCGCCAGTCGGCCTCGCCGGGTTTATTGATATCAAACCAGTTGAAGGCTTTTACGGCAGGGTAATTACCACTGGTGAGCGCATTGGCGAAACTGGTCATCCACTGCGCTTTGTTTGGGCCGGGAGAAACTGCCATTTCACCGATAACGATAGGCAAACCCGTTCCCGCCAAGCTGCTGTACCAGGGGTTAAGTAGATCGGTAAAGCTACCACCAGTGCCGCTGCCATAAATATCTATACCTATCCAATCCATATAACCCGGCACATTCATATCGGCCACTATGGCACCTGTACCCCATGGGCCTGCATCCGTCCAGCAACCCGACGACGGCCAGATAGATTGCCCAAACTTCACGTTGGTAGCACCCACCGCTCTAAAACGGTTAACCACATATTGATAAGCGGCACGGAAGCTAGCCCAGCTTTCACCCTGATGCTTACAGGGCGACCAATCGTACCAACCGCCGTTAGCCTCATGGAACAAATCGATAAGTACCGGGACTTTTTCACCCTTTAAGCCATAGGCGACATTGTCGATAATATCGTCGTGCTTGCCAGTCAGAATTTCGCGGATGATATTGTGGGTAACTCTATCGTTTCCTCTTCCATTCGTGCCGCCCAAATGCCAGCACTCATTGTTATCGTGGCGCTGCAACTCGCCGTGAAATTCTAGGTTGATGTAGGGAACGCGGCCTTGGGCCTTAATCTTGGCAATCTCTGGCTTCCAATTGCCGTACCAATTTTTGCTGCCGTCGGGGCGGAAAACTTCAGGGAAAATTTTGCCAAAGTAAGGGTACACATTGCCATACCACTGCTTGTTATCGCTCCACTCCGTTTCTGTGGTCTCCTTGTCGCCACAGGGGTTCGCATCTGACCAGTCGCGATCAACAAAGGCACCCGTTAAAATGCGCCCACCCGCCGGCGTTAGATGTTGCGCCTCTAGGACGGGAGCAAAACTCAACGCACTGGATAGCAATAAGCCACCCGCCAAAAGCCTAGGAGATAGGCTGTTAAAACACAAAGGAACACAAAAACCTAAAAGGTTGGAGATCTTGTTATTCATTATGATGACTCCGAAAATAGTACATGATGTGGAGGCAATGGCCCCCGCTGCGCTTTCATTTGCACAAAAGCACCGTCAGTCTATGGATCTACACCCAAGAAGCACCCCACTTTAGGCGCGACTGAAAAGTGATATGGCCGAGCAAACTTACTCGAACGTCCCATGATTAAATGTTTGAAGTGACTAGAGCAATGACGCGGATCCATCCAAAAAATATCTCTATTGATAGGCACATAAGACCCCAGCTTGGCTGCAAAGAAGATGCAGTTACTGGTATTTTGCCAATTTTGGGCTATTACTAATCAGACACCTTACCCATTCAACACGCTATTCCACGTATAAAAATATCGCCTTTGAGGAGTTCACCTCGTGAAATTACCAAGACTCAGTTTATTGTCGGTTGTTATCGCCAGCTATATCAGCCTTCCAGCCCTTGCCGCTGAAACCCCTGTTCTTGATGAAGTGGTTGTAACCGCGCAAAAGCGTGCACAGAAATTAGAAGATGTACCGATTTCATTAACAGCACTTAACGGCGCTAAGCTCGAAGAGGCGGGTATTACCAGCATTTCTGGCATTGCCGATTACACCCCCAGCTTCAATATGACCCAAACAGGAATTGGTACCAACATTGCGATTCGCGGTATTAGCTCTGGGGTGAACCAAGGCTTTGAACAGTCTGCCGCCATGTTTGTGGATGGTATTCACTACGGCCGCGCCCAACTGGCACGCGCGCCCTTTTTAGATATAGAGCGCATTGAAATCCTGCGCGGCCCACAAAGTATTTTGTTCGGCAAGAACAGTACCGCAGGCGCGATTAGCATTATTAACGCCAAACCCGGCGATGAATTTGAAGGCAACGTGAGCCTGAATTACGAACCAGAATTTGAGGGTAAAGAAGGCCGTTTAGTGCTCTCTGGGCCCATTAGCGATACGGTGGGTGGGCGCTTGGCCATTCTGAGCCGCAGCAACGATGGCTTTATCGAAAACACAACCCTCAATCGCAACGAATCTACCGATAAAGACCAAGTCGTGCGCGTAACACTGGACTGGAAACCCACGGACACATGGGACATCAGCCTAAAACTGGAAGACGGTTCCTTCGATAGCAATGGTCGCAATATTGAAGTCGTTAAGCCAGTGACCAACCCAGCGCTAAACCCAACCAATGACCCCAACCCCTACAAAACCATACTTTCTTACCTCACCGCAGGTAGTTACTTGTTGGATACCACCGAAGACGGCATGCGCCAATCCAACGGTGACTACAGTTACAACGATACTAGCAACATCACCCTAACGGCCGAGCACGAGCTTGAAGGCATGACCCTCACCTCTGTGACGGGTTACAACGGCTATACCTACGCTGAATTATGCGATTGCGATTTCACCGGAGCACCGGGCTTTAATATTTTCTCTGATGAGAAATACCGTCAAGTCAGCCAAGAAATTCGCCTCGTTTCAGATGCCGATCAAACCATCAGTTGGATTGGCGGCGTGTTTTACCAAAGCAGCAACATCAAATTTCACGACAAAGTATTTGTGCCTACGAATAGCGTGATTGCAACGGCAGTTTCGCCGCTGTTACGCGGAGCATCCACTCAGCGCGATTTCAATCAAGACACCAGCTTGTACGCCGTGTTTGGTCAAGCAACGTGGAATATCAGCGACACCAATCGCCTAATTTTAGGTGGGCGCTACTCCTCTGAAACCAAAGATGCTGATCGCGCTCAATACCACGTATCACCCACAGGTGATGTGCTGCCCCTCGGTACAGTGAATGATCCTTACAACAAACTTTGGGTTGGCTTTAGAGTTGACCCACACAGCGTTAAGGGCGACCGCAAAGAATCTGGCTTTGATCCACAAATTATTTTTCAACAAGACCTCAACAAAACCGACCGTCTCTATGCCAGCTACACCACCGGCTTTAAATCAGGCGGTTACGATGTACGCGCCAACTCTGCGCCCACAGCATTGGGCGGCCTCTACCCTGGTGACGAGACCAATGGCAGCTGGGAGTTCCAACAAGAAAACGTGAAGAACTATGAAATAGGCGGCAAGTTTGCATTTGCAAACGGCGCAGCAGAGCTCAATGTAGCCGTGTTCCGCTCTGAATTTACTGATATGCAAACCAGCCAGTTTGACGGCAGTTTGAGCTTTAACGTCACCAACGCCGGTGCCGCCCAAGTACAGGGGATAGAAGTAGATGGCCGCTGGGCATTGACTGATGATTTATTGCTACGCGGCGGCGTGAGCTACCTCGATTTTGAATACACCAAATTCCCCAATGGCCAATGCGCCTTTGGCCAAGCCGCTACCACCGGCAGCTCTTGCGACCAAACCGGTATGCGCCGCGAATTTGTTCCAAAATCACAAGGCAACGTCGGCGTGGATTACGACATCAACTTTGCGAACGGTTGGAAACTTGCCAGCACTCTGGATTTCATTTTCAACTCCGGCTACTTCACCACACCATCGCTGGATGCACGCTTTGAACAACCCTCCTACAACAAAATCAATGCGCGCATTGCACTCAGCGGCTTTGATGAAAAATGGGAGCTAGCGCTAATAGGCAAAAACCTCACCGATGAATCGGTTATTACCTATGCCAATGGCTTGCCCGTTGCGAGCGTGTTAACCAAAGGCGCAGGCTCAGGTTTCTATGCGTTTTATGAACCAGCGCGAAGTGTTGCGGTGCAGGCTACGGTTAAGTTTTAAGTCGTCATATTCTGTAACGTTCTGGCTAAATAAAAAGCCGCATTTAAACAACTGGTTTAAATGCGGCTTTTTTGTTTTTGAACATTAGGTACAGGTTATTTTATTTGGAGTTGGCCATTACTCATGCGCCCGTCATGCATAGTAAGTTGCTCATCCGCCAAAAAATCAATCTCGCGCGGCGAATGGGTAACGTAAATCATGGGGATTTTGCACTCAGATTTAATTCGCAAAAAAAATGGCAAAATTTGATTTTTTAAACGCTCATCTAAAGATGACAAGGGCTCATCTAACAACAACAACGAAGGCGAATACAAAACCGCTCGCCCCAAGGCAACACGCTGCTTTTCACCGCCAGAAAGTGCATTAGCTTTGCGCTCTAACAAATGCTCGATTTCTAATAATTTAACAACCTCT
>SYDJ01000224.1 GCA_005801205.1 Gammaproteobacteria bacterium | reverse complement strand
TGTGCGTTAGGCTGGGACTGTAATCCCAAATGCTTTCCAGTTGCGGTCTGATAATCACAA
Organism: Gammaproteobacteria bacterium; assembly: GCA_005801205.1. Classification (GTDB taxonomy): domain Bacteria; phylum Pseudomonadota; class Gammaproteobacteria; order Pseudomonadales; family Cellvibrionaceae; genus Cellvibrio. The sequence continues at coordinate 20,219 of SYDJ01000224.1, read as the reverse complement.
AAAATCCGATACGTTGTTCGTTCGTATCGGATTTTCTGGTTATTTACGTTCGGGGGCAATGCTTAAGTGAACAGCATTGCAATTATTGATTGGCCTTTTTGTTTTAACTGGGTGTTTTTAAATCAACTCTAAGCTATAACCTATATCATCCAAATGGCGCATTTCCGTTTCTAAATCAGCATAGGTCAATGGGTGTTCATCAAGCCAAACTGCAGAAATTTTCAACTTTATTTTCTTTTTTGATACCATCAATTGAATAGCAGGCAAACCTTCAGGCTTTTTGCCACGATGAAAAATAACCGCAAGCCGCAATAGCATAGCCAAATGAATTAAATCATCGTTGCCTGGGGGAAATTGTTTGAGCGGAAAACGTTTGCGATGGGCCAATACCAAAGCTGCAAGATGTGTTTGCTCTACTCGTGAGCAACCCGCCAAATCAACATGCTGAACCACATAAGCGCTATGTTTATGGTAATCATTATGCGCAATATCCAAACCCACTGAATACAAACGCGCCGCCCAGGCTAAAAGCTTACTCGCCTCATCGTGGTTGAGATTCCAATCCTCAACCACCTGCTCCAATAAATTTAACGCCAGCGCGGCTACCGCTTGCGCTTTTTCCATATTAACGTGGAATCGTGATGCTAAGGCATCCACACTCCCTTGGCGTATATCATGGTTTTCTAAGCGGCCTTTTAAATCGAATAACAAACCTTCACGCAGAGCCCAATCCGCCGCCATCATCTCGGCTATCTGCAAACTTTCAAAGAGCGCCATTAGAACAATTACACCACCTAAAAATACCGGTTGGCGGTCATCCGATAACCCAGGAATTTTTAAATCCGTAGTACCGTGCTGGCAATAGAGCCGCACAATTTTTTCTAAATCCATTAAACGAATAACGCCGTTGCTCCAACCTGCTGCGCTGCACACTTTAGCAACCGCTTTTATGGTGCCCGATGCGCCCAAGACTTGGTTCCAGCCCTGTTGAATAAATTCATCCGCAACCGGTGATAGTTCCTGCATACAGGCAATTAATGCTTTGCTGGTGTTTCTGTCGTTAACTTCACCATCCAAAAAGAAACGTTTGGTAATAGCCACACAGCCCATATTTAAACTTTCTTTTATGAGCGGCGACATGCCTTCGCCAACAATAATCTCCGTACTACCACCGCCGATATCCATAACCAAGCGTTTGCCATCTTTTGGAGCTATGCAATGCGCCACACCTAAATAAATTAAACGAGCCTCTTCATCACCGGAAATAATTTCCACCGGGTGGCCAAGGCGCTGTTGCGCATCCGCTAGAAATTGGCTGGAATCGTTGATACTGCGCAGCGTTTTAGTTCCGACAATACGCACACTACGTGACGGATATTCACGCAAACGTTCGCCAAATTTTTCCAGACAATTTAACGCACGTACACGCGCATCTTCGCTGAGCGATCCATCACTGCCCAACCCCCAACCCATACGCACCGGATCGCGTAAACGATCAAGCACCACCAACTGGTCGTTATCCCATTTGGCAATAATCATGTGAAAACTGTTGGAGCCTAAATCAATAGCGGCAATGTAACTTGAATTAGAGCGATCGAGGCGAGAAAGATTAAACATCGACTACACCTGATAATGAATTAGCCCGACGGGTGTCGGGCTAACGTGGGTATTAATTAAGTACTGGCTCAGCAGGAGCTGCAGAGGGTTTGTTAGCTTCAGCTTGCTGTTGCGCTTGCATCACTGCTTGTGCAAATACTGCATCAAAATTAATAGGTGCTAACATTAACGGAGGGAACCCGCCGCGAGTTAAGAGGCTATCAATAGTTTCGCGCGCGTAGGGGAAAAGTATTTGCGGGCAGAGTGTGTTAATCGCATGACTTAATTGAATACCATCCAAGCCATTTATAACAAATAGACCACCTTGTTTTACTTCTACCAAGAAAACAACTTTGTTATCTATGCGAGCAGTAATCGTTAACAGCAAAAGAACTTCAAATAGGCCTTCTTCTACGGGGGTTACTTGAATGTTTAAATCTTGTTGTACGTTTGGTTTCCACGCTTTAGTAAAGGCTTCTAAACCGCTTGGCGTTTCAAATGAAATATCTTTCAAATAAATTTTTTGAATTGCGAATCCTGCCTGTGGTACTTGCTGCTCTTGCGCTTCTGCCACTTGGGTTGTTTCATCAGTCATAATATTTCTCTTTATTTCACTTAGTTATTTTGTAAAAGCCCATCGAGCTTGCCTTGTTTATCGAGCGCCCACAGATCGGTAAACCCACCTACGTGTAAATCACCAATCCAAATTTGTGGCACTGTTCGCTGTCCGCTTTTCTGCATCATTTCACTACGCAGTTGAGGATTTTGATCGACACGAATTTCTTCAACAGCCACGCCTTTTTGCGCTAATAATTTTTTAGCGTTAACACAATAGGGGCAAATTGCGGTTGTATACATTAAAACGCGAGCCATAATGATCTCTACTTTTGCTTGCCTTTAACCAGTGGTAAATTTTGGTTTTGCCACTCGCTGATACCACCTGATAGCCTGCGTACATCAAACCCTGCTTTTGCTAATTGACGACCCGCTGTACCTGCATACTGGCCCAGCTTATCCACAACAATAATGGTCTTGGATTTGTATTTTTCAAGGGTAGCGATATCAGCATTAATACGCTCATAAGGAATATTTATAGAATCAACCAAGTGACCAAGTTTATATTCGGCACTTGGACGAATATCCAAAATAACGGCCTTATCACTATTTACTAAACTGGTGAGTTCGTTATTTGATACTGGAACACCGCTCTTTACGCGCTCACGTAAGCTATAGGCAATAATGAGTGCCGCCAGCAAACTGGTTAAGATCCACTCTTGAATTAAAAACTGAATAAAATTCACAACTAGTACCTTTAAAGGATAAAGATTTGCGCACTAAGGCGGAAACAGGCGCCTATTATACACAGGCTTATGATCTCTGGCTTAGTTCACTTTCTGTTAAAGTAATCTCCAAAAAAAATGCCCGCATGTGCGGGCATTTATAACAACACAGTTTAATTACTTTTTAGCGTACAAAATCCAAAGCTTAGCAACTCGGCTCAAATTAGACTTGTCTGAAACAGAGTGGAAGGCTTTGATAGCCTCGGCTTTTTTACCCAAGTTCAAATTAGCTACGCCTAAACGTACATAAGCCTCATCAACAGATTTCAAACCACCTTTCGCAATAGCGCTTTGAAGTGTTGAGATAGCCTTTTCATCTAAACCATGGCCTAAGTAAGCCGCACCAATTTTGGCTAAAGGCTCACCATTTGGCTTTGTAGAGGCTTCTTTGGTAATTGCATCTAAGCCAGCCAAATCTTTTGCAGCTTCAGCTTTCGCTCTGTTAAGCAAACGAGTGGTGCGCTCACTAGATACAACAACGCCGGAGCTTATACCTGCTTCCAGTGCGGCTTTTGCATCACCAGAATCCAAAATAGACAAGGCTAGCTCTGCCATTTCGTTATATTCTGCTGCATCCATAGCACCTACGGCCTTCTTAAGGCGGTAAAATTCAATTTTCTCACCATCGTTGAAATTCACTTCATTACGAGTAATTTTCAACATGTCATTCCAGTAAACTGGCGTTGGGTAAAACTCTAAGAGAGACTCCATTACGTTGGCGATTTTTGCTTTATATGAATCGCTATCTGTTTTAGAAACCCCGTCTTTTTTACTTAACTTATCGTATCCAAAAGCAAGCATTTTCAGCCAGTCTGCTTCAGGCTTTACCTTTGCATCTTGAGCTTTCTTTACCAGCTTTTGAGCTAACTCTGATGAGTTTTTGTAATCACCTTTTTTGAAGTACGCATTTAATAACTTTGAAGTTACCTCTGCACTTCCGGGATTAGCCTGCAAATATTTTTCATATGCATCAACTGCTTTTGTAAATTCCCCTAGGTTTGCATAAATATCACCCAAGGTCTCTATCCTCTGATTAACTTGACCAGCAGATACTTGATTCCCCGCTAACATAGCTTCATAAACTTTTGCCACACCCGCATAGTCACGTAACTGCGCTAAGCAAGCTGCTTTTAATTCATTTGTAACGGTTTCTTCATAAGCAGTTTTACCTTGAATGGGTACAACTTTTTCATTGATAACCGCTAAGGCTTCTTTAAACTTTTTCTCCTTCATCAACTTGTCCGCTTCACCAAGCGGCTTCATTTTTGAACTGAGTTGCTGGGCTTTTTCAGCTGCCATAGCAACTGGGGCAAAAACTGCTGAAACAGTCGTTAAGCCTGTAGTTAAAGCGACAACAAATGAAACTGATTTTGCTATTCCAAATAGATTTTTTTTAACACACATAACAATGTTTACCAATACGTTTACTGATTACAGCAAGATTATGCACAATGAAAAAAACGCTGGAGGTTACTCCAGCGCTTCATTACCCAATATACCAATATTTTTAACACCTAACCGCTGAGCGGTAGCCAACACCTTAGCAACAGAATCATATTTTGCTAACTTGTTAGGCTTCAAGTGAATCTCTGGTCGAGGTTCAGCGTGCGCCGCAGACCTTAGATAACTTTGCAATTTATCGCTCGATGTAATCAACTCAGATTGCCAGTAAATGGAACCATCAAAGTCCACAACGATATCGATAACCGGTGGTGGTGGTGCATCCGTTTCGGGAGGCGCTGTCACTGGCATGTCTAACTTAACCGCGTGAGTTTGCGGTGGAAGCGACATAATTAACATTACAATAAGTACAAGCATCAAGTCGATCAATGGTGTGGTATTCATCTCCACCATTACATCAGCTTCTCCGCCTCCACTACCTACATTCATACCCATGATGAATTACCCTTAATTGTGGATCCAAGGACTTAATTTGTATTTTCAGGTGAGGTAATAAAACCAACACGAACAATACCCGCCTTTTGACAGTAGGCTACAACACGGCCAACTGGTTCATAGCGAGAGTTTAAGTCACCGCGAATATGCACTTCTGGTTGAGGCTTTTTAGGTGCTTCTATTCTTAAATTAGCCAACAAGGTTTCTTTATCTATTACAACGTTGTTCCAATAGGTTTCACCTTCAGCGTCTACTGTAATAACAATATTCTCTGGCTTGGATTGCGTAGGAATATTTGAAACATTTGGAAGCTCTACCGGTACTGTTTTCAGTACGACGGGTACGGCGATCAAAAACACAATCAGAAGTACCAACATAACGTCAACCAAAGGGGTTGTGTTAATTGTGGAGTTCAGCTCGGTATCTGGCTCGCCACCACCTGCAGATATATTCATTCCCATATTTGTTACCTCGTGCTACAAGTTTTTACTTCTGCACGACTGAGAAGCAAATTCTCAATCATGCATTAGGTTTTAAACCGTTAATGTAAAATTACTTGTCGCCGCCATGTACACCTACAACGAGGTATGCATGAATATCAGCAGCAAAGGCATTCAAAGATTCGCTAGCAACTTTGTTACGACGAACCAACCAGTTGTAAAGGAATACGGCAGGAACAGCTACACCCAAACCAATTGCAGTAGCGATCAAAGCTTCACCCACTGGGCCTGCGACTTTATCGATTGATGGTTGACCAGATACCGCAATAGCGATCAAGGCGTGGTAAATACCCCACACAGTACCGAACAAACCTACGAATGGAGAGGTAGATGCTACCGTTGCCAATACCGCCATACCCGTTTGCAAGTCATTGGTAACATTTGATGCAGAGCGATTTACAGACATACTTACCCAAGATTCCAAATCAATCTTGTCAGTAAGTTTACCGTCGTGATGTTTCAGAGCTTTCAGGCCATCTTCAGCAATTGCACGGAATGCGCTGTCTGCTTTGAGGTTATTAACACCATCCTGCAAGCTTTTTGAATCCCACACCTTGCGCGCTTCAACAGCTTGTTTGAACAGTTTAGACTGAACCATCAGCTTGATAGCAGCGATGTACCAAGTAGCAGCTGACATGATTACCATCAAAACCAAAACACTGCGAGTAACCGCGTCGCCATCAGCCCAAGCTTTTTCTAAGCCATGTGGCTGCTCTTCTCCGGCAGAGCTATCGTTTGCAGCATCAATAACACTTGCTGCATCAGCAGCTGGTGCAGCAACGTCAGCGGCGGGCGCTTCGGCAGCCGGTGCTACTTCAGTAGCCGGTGCGGTTGCATCTTGCGCAACAGCTGAACTAACCAAGAAATGCTGACCACCTAAAGCCAACGCCAAAATCAAAACAGATGAAAGTTTTTTTAACATTTTTCAAACCCTGCAGTTAACGTAAATTTAAAGATCTATTTTTTTTACTGATTGAATAACTTCAATAATCAGACTACGTCTTGATTATTTGGCGTCTTCAATCCTCCATGTGAATCGTATCGGATGCCAACATGCCACCGGAGTTTCACCGTTCATACATGGAATAAATTTCCATGAGCGTATCGCATGTTTTTTAGCCGCTTCATCTAAGCGCTCAGAGCCACTGCTTGACGTAACTTGCGCATCTGACACTTTGCCATCTACACCAACTAACAAGTTCAACCCTGTAGTACCTGCTTCACCCAAACGAATAGAAGCTGCCGGATATTCAGGTCTACTTAAACCCTTGCCTGCCACTTTCGCTTTGGTTTGGTTAACTGGAGCTTCAACTTTTTTCACTTCTCTTTGTACATTCTGAATTGCCTGTGGAGCAGGCGCGTCAGGCACAAAGTCAAGTGATGGTGGTGGAACAAAATCTGGTGGTGGTGGTTTTATATCCGGCGGTGGTGGTGGAGGGAGTTCTTCTTTCTTGATCTCTTCCTCTTTAACATCTGCCTTCAGGATTTCTACAACATTTTTGACGTATTTACGGTCTAAACCCGCAACAAGCCCCATAATTAAAAGTACATGGAAGGCCACTACGATAATAATACCCGTAGAGCGCTGTCCTGCACTTTTTTTGGCGTGATATGACATAACTTAGCTGCCACCTTCTGAATTTCACCTGCAAAAAATGACATTGCACCACACACCAATCCAAGAACTGGCACCTGTAGCAACAATCTCACGGAGTAAGCTCTAAAGCACCTTCGCCTTAGTTGTAGCAGTATAGCTACATTGCAACAACCAAGAAGACTTTATTAACTCACTCTGACAATTTTTTAGGTTATTTTTGATTTATACACAAGCAGACACGCTGCCACCCTAAAAAACGGGGGCTATAGTAGCCGCTCTTAAACACCATGAAAAGCGCTATTTCAGTCTATTCCTTGGTTTAAGCTCAAATACATGACGCTTAAACACACGTTATTTTCCCCGTTAAAACTTTGGACTATAACTAGTCATAACTTCCAACCATGTGGATATATATGTTTAGTCCGACATTCTTAGCGATGACTTTATGCTAACAATGTAGCACTCATAGAATGAGATAAAACTAAGGGTAGCTTGGATATGTTTATCTCGGCCATTCTAAAGTAAAGAGCGCGCCGCCAAGCGCTGAGCGCGTACAGCTTACCGAACCCAAATGCCATTCCATGATGCGCTTAACAAGCGCCAAACCTAAGCCAAAACCACTTCGATGATTTTGCTCGTTATAAATACGCACAAAGGATTCAAAGATCCGTTCTTGCTGATCCTCTGGCACACCCGTGCCATCATCAGCCACACACACAATAAAATGACTAGGAGTTATTTTAATAGAAATAACAATCAAGGCTTGAGCATATCCAAGCGCATTATGAATTACATTTTGTAATGCGGTTTGCATAAGCGACCACTCGCACGTAATTTCCTGCCCTTGTGTTTCATCCTCTACTTTTATTTGAATATTTCTATCTTGATGACTTAAAAGGCGCGAAACAATAGTTTGCAAAAGATCCTGAATATACCCTTCGCGCTGATTTAACTGTTGCGATTGTTGATCGAACGCAGCGTAAGCAAGAAATGAATTTATCAGCGATTCCATCTCTAATATATCGCGGTTTATTCCCGCTAGCGGTCTCCGTAATTCTTCAGCTATAGGTTTGCCTTCAGAAATTGCCAGCGCAAATTTCATCCGCGCCAAAGGTGTTCGCAGCTCATGAGAAACAGCTAAAGTCATTTCTTTTTGCGAACGCATTATGTCGTTAAGTCTGATTGCCATTGCATTGAATGCATTTGCAAATGGATATACAACAGAGCGCGGCGATACTTTAATAACATCTTGTTGACCATCTTTCCCCAGCTGCTGTGCATGCTGCGCTAACCGTGCTAAATCACGCGCCAATGGCCACACCCAAAGAAATACTGCCGCAGCAATAGCCGTGTAAAATAATAAAATAAAGAGAAGATATAAGTTGTTGCGATTACTTGGCGAGGAAGGATAAGCAAGCACCAATACATCATCAGAGCTTTCAATGCGCTTATAAAAATAATGTGTGTCAGCATCATCTGCATCGATGACACCACCTTGTTTAATTTTTCCTGCAATGTCCGTTCTAGAAAAATTTTCTATAGATACTAATTTAACCTGATATTTAAGCCCTTTAGTTACTAGTTTAAGTTGAATATTTTTTTCTGTATTTTGACTAGCTTTTAAAGATGTTTCGATTAATGCAAAAAGATCAACCACTGCTGGATCAACCTCTATCGGTGGATTCATTTCATCCCAAAATTTATTTAGTACCAATCCTAAAAGTACTATCGATAAAACAATAATGAGATAGAGCGAAATAAATGCACGATTCATTTATTCAGCTCCACGCATTTGCAACAAAAAGATAGCCTTTTCCCCAAATGGTTTTTATACGTGTTGGATTCTCTGAATTATCGAGCAACTTTTTTCGCAACTGCGAAATACGAACATCGATGGTGCGATCTAATCCATCGTATTCACGATTATAAATTTGATTAAAAAGATATTCTCGCCCAATGACTTGCCCGGCGTGCTTTGCCAAAGCCACTAACAAATCAAATTCATGGCTCGATAAATTAATGTCTTCACCGTCAAGTTGTACTTTGCGTGCCGTGGGCTGAATAATTAGTTTATCAAATTCTAAGCCTTCTTGTTCACTGCTTTCCTGGTGATAGTAACGGCGCATTAAAGCTCTAACTCGCGCCAATAAAACTCTGGGTTCAACCGGTTTAATAACGTAATCGTCAGCACCAAATTCAAGGCCTAATACTTGATCTATATCTTCATTGCGCGCAGTCAACATTAAAATGGGGCCGCGATATTGAGGGCGCAATTCCTGACAAATAGTTAAACCATCTTTGCCTGGCAGCATTAAATCTAAAATTACCAAAGTAGGATTTAATTGTTGGCACTGACGCATGACTCGGCTGCCATTGCCTTCAATGGTGACCAAAAATTCATTGTTTTCAAGATAATCTTTCACCAAATCTGCAAGGCGGCGATCATCTTCCACTAATAGAATATGATTTTTCATCTTGAATCTCGCTAGAAAAAGCTCCACGGATTTCGACGTGTGCGCTGATATTTTTTTTGTGCATTAATCACTTGAAATGACTCTTGCCCCAACAAGGTTTGGTTGTTCATATCGCGCAATTCAAACAGGGTAGTTTTAGCTATGGTTTGGGTAAATTCCGTCTTACCAAAGCTAGTATTTTGCCAACACTCAATAGGTTTTTTACTACTACCTTGATATAAACAAAGCGAATAATTTTTGTTGTCGGATGACTTCCATTCAGCCACAAGAATATCCTCACAATAGGCTTCGGCGGCAGATAACACACAAATATTGGGTTTCATCAATAGATGAATTACCTGTGAATTTTCTGCCGCATTAAGTTGTTGAGGCAACACAAAATAAAAAAATAGGCTTGTTATTATAGGGAGCCTTTTGCCATTAAAAATGGTACACCCCCCCAGCAAATGCCGTTATTACATTATTCGTTGTAACTAATGGGCTATCTGAAATTGAAGAGCTAAGGTGACGATAACTGGTGAAAAAACGCAAACTCCAATGATCATCAAGTTGGTAGTTCCAATCAAAACGCAATAAAGTGGTGAACCCATTAACGGGATTGTAGGGCGTATGATTGAAAGCTTCTTGCGCGGGTAACCCATAATAATAATTAAGTGTTTTTGCATCTTGCCAGTTAGTGCCAAGCGTTAATTTGACATCGTGCTTGCCGAGATTAATCGTTTTGCTGACAGCCACACGCGCCTCACTGCCATTGTAGTAACCTGTGGCTTCAGCTAATAACTGCATCTGAACATCTAGGCCATAGAAACTGCGGCTAAATTCCACCCCTGCTAAACCCGCCATACGGCGCTTGTGTAACAGCCGCTTATCAATAACGCGATTGGTATGTTCAACGGTAGGGATATCATTGGATGAGCCCAGCGCAAGCCCTGAGCGCTCGATAAAATTATTGATATCCCATTTATTAAAGAAAACCTGATCGTAACTTGGCGTTATCAGTAGATTGAATTGCTGAGTTTCATTCTCAAATAACGTATAACCAAAGTCTAAATTCTGGATAAAAAAACGTTCGCCTTGATAGCTCGCATAAGGAATAACGACAAGGGGAATATCGTCATTATCCATAACGGGATTAGTGCGAATACCTGCACCCAAACCCAGACTAAACTGCCATTGCGAGTCTGAATCTGCAGCTTGCGCCCTAAGATTTAGAAGCGAGAGATAGGTAATAAGAAAAAATATGAGGTAAAAACGTGATTTAGCACTGATCATGGCTTAGCCCTTTAACGCATAACCCACTCGTTATACTGCCAAATCGTCTGTAAATCTGTAATCTTTTGTGAGTGGCTGCCGGAGATAAGTGTTTCCCGGCAGCTTCTTTGAAATATCGACTTATTATTAGAAGCGATAATCAACATTTACGCTTGCCAAATTTGGCTTGCCGCTAATTTCATCGCTTAGATTTTTGTATTCAAAATTGATATTAAAGTGCTCGTTGATCACGAAGCCTACCCCCAAACCATAGGAATAGCCTGAAGCTGAACCGTCTGCACTACGTACCTGCTTTCCGGTCGTATCTGTTACTGTCCCTGAGGTATTTACATGGGTATAACCGATCAAAGCATAAAGCTTAGCTTCATCGTTCACCAATTCAGGTTTGTAATAGAGGCTGGTATAACTGCCGATTTCACGCTCAACGCTCCCCTTTTGCAAGGCACCCTTATCATCAAAATAGAAGCCACTGGTACCTGTGGTTTGACCTTTACCCAAACGCAGCTCAATACCTAAGGCATCATTGTATTTGTAACCGCCCAAAAACTCTGTCGCACGAATTTGACTCATATCATCTACGCCATCCTGGCTATCTTTGATAGAAGCAGCACCTGCACCCAAGTAAAAACCGCGATTGTTGTCGGCCAATACGGGTAACGCTAGGAGGCTAAGCGCGATTACGCATAATTTTTTCATGAATAACAATCCTGTGAATGATGTGTAGAGTTGAGCCTATGATAGCGGAGCGCTACCCATAAAAAAAGCACCGGTGATTAGCCGATGCTTTAGGTGTCGCAAAAATGCGGATTAGCGATGTTTAATTTTCTCGCTCGCTTTCAAGCCAGAGACAATTTCAATATTGATACCGTCAGACAAACCGGTTTTTACTTCGCGCTTTTCAAATTTTTGCGGTGCTGTTTCTACTTCAACAAAGCTAGCCTTTTCTTCAATGATTAAATTGCCCTCGTTAATGGCGAGTACGTTTTCTTTTTTCTCTAGTACTATGTCTGCATTCGCGCTGTAATTCGCACGCAAGAACAATTCTTTATCGAGTTTAACGGCTGCACGAATTTGGAATTTAATCGTGCCTTGATCAGTAACGCCCTTAGGAGAAATATATTCGAGTACTGCGGTGAAAGGTTTGCCTTGCAGCGCACCTATGTTCAATACCAGCTCCATACCTTCACGCAATTTACCCACTTCCGATTCATCGACCAAACCTTCAAAAATCATATCTTTCATATCGGCTATGACTGCAAGCGAAGTGCCTGACTGAAACGTACTCGATTCAACAATAAATGCACCCTCTTTGTTAGGTACATCCAACACCATACCATCAACAGTGGCTGGAATTAGATTAGAAACTTTATCGGAGTTTTTGGTGGCGCCCGAGTTTAAAAGCAATAAATAGTTTTCAGCATTGTTTAAAGCTTCACGCTGTAAATTGTAAGAAACTAAAAATTTATTGTATTCAGATTCAGATATTAATTTTTGAGAAAAAAGTTCTTTTTGGCGATTATATTCAAACAAGGAGTTCTGCAAATTGATTTTTGCGCTCTGTACTTGTGACTCAGCGGAGTTAACATTCAGCATATTGGGGGTCAAGGTAATTTTTGCTAAGACATCTCCTTTCTTAACCGTTTGACCGGCAATCACAAACACTTTTTCTACTACGCCCGACACTTGCGATTTAACTTCAATTTCGCGGCGCGGAATCACTTTACCAATAGCCACTGTCTTTTTGATAATCGTGGTCGTAATTGGACTATCCATTGTGTATACCACGGGCGCTTGCTGAGACTTTTTATACAAAAACACGATGGTGCCAACAAAAATAATGACTACCAAACCCAGCACGCCAAACATAATGATTTTTTTCATTTTCCCTTCTTGCCCTTTGTGAAAAACACTAATTTAAATTGGTTAAAATTTATTGCTAATTATTCGTCTTGAAATGCAATTCGCTATTCATCTTGCAATGCGACTATGGGGTTCACCGCTGCGGCTTTAGCAGCTGGCATTAATGACGCCAATACACCCGCAACCACTAAAACAATTAACGCAGACACCGCTGTTGTAAAATCTACTTCTGGATGACGGAACATGCCGGCCTTGCCTCCATTAGCCTCCATTAGCGCGCTTACACCCTCCAGTAAAAAAACGCTCACCACTAAACCGCAATACCCTGACAATGCCGTAATAAAAATGGATTCTTGCATGATCATGCTAATAATAGTTCCAGGTGTAGCGCCAAGGGCTTTCCGCAAACCTATTTCACGTGTGCGCTCTTTAACGACGATAAGCATGATATTTCCCACCCCAATCGCCCCGGCCATAATAGTGCCTATAGCGACCACCCAACTAAAGAACTTTATGCCGTTAAATAGGCCATTAATTTTGTCGAATTCATTTTGCAGATTGAAACTACCAAAGACGCCTAGGTCTTTTGGATCAACTTTATTTTTTTCTGCCAAATAAGCTTTTACTGCAGCCTCTGCAACGGAAGCATGTATTCCCGGTTTTGGTATTACGATAAAACTACCCACCCAACTCACCTGATTAAATGAATAGCGCAGTGTGTCATTAGGAATATAAATTTTTTCTTCTTCGGTACTACTGGGATTGGTATCTGTAGTTTTATAAACGCCAACCACTTGAAAACTGATACCCGAAATAATGATATCCGAACCCACCGCTTTTTCACCGGATTTAAATAACTGCGTCTTTACACGCTCGCCGATAATGGCAACCTTACGCCGCTTTTCATCGTCAATTTCATTAATGTAACGGCCTTCTGAAATTCTTTGCTGGTGAATATTTCCCATTCCCGCATGAGTACCTTGCACTGAAAAACTACCATTGTTATTTTTATAAGTTGTATAAGCCGGTGCCCCCCCCCAAATACCTACACTATTTTGCGCGTAAATTTTGCCAACACTGGGTACATTAGTGCGAATGCCTTCAACATCCTCTGCCTTGAGTTGAATAGAGCGACCAACAGGCATGCCCTGATAAGGAAGCTGTGTTTGACTTTGCGACCAAATCCAAGCAGTTGGAGGGATGGTTTTAAAATTTTCGATAACGCCATTTTCCAAACCCTTGCCTGCACCGAGTAAAATAGTAAGCATAAAGATGCCCCAGAAAACACCAAACGCCGTTAACGACGTTCGCAATTTATGCTGGCCAAGGGTTTGAAATATTTCTTGCCATTTTTCTATATCGATCATCATAGTGTGATTTCCTTAATCTGCTCGCATGGCTTCAATGGGCATAATGCGCGCTGCTTTCAACGCAGGCACCAACCCTGCTAAAGCACCTACAACAACCAATAAAATAATTGCCGTTATAGCAACTTGAAAATCAACTTCTGGGTTTTGAAAGAATTCCAATTTCGTACCTGAGCTGCGCAACCCGAAAGATATCAATTCAATAAGAGCCACGCCCAAGACCATGCCGGCATAGCCCGCGATACTGGTTACTAAAATGGATTCCATTAAGAGGGTACCCACAATATTTTTTGGCGTTGCACCTAAAGCTTTACGTATACCAATTTCGCGGGTGCGTTCTTTAACGGTGATAATCATAATATTGCTGATCCCAACAATACCGGCCGCTAAAGTACCCAAACCCACAAACCAAATAATTGCGTTAATACCCAGAAACAAGCCGTTTACCATTTTTGCAGGTTCGGCCATGTTGAAAGACCTGACCGCGCGCTTGTCTTCCGGTGAAACTGAGTGGCGACGCTGTAGTAATTCGATAACTTTTTTCTCAAGCGCAAAACCATCTGCACCTTCTATAGGGCGCAACCAAATAGTTTGTACGCGATTGCCATTACCAAACACTTTTTGATAGGTGGTATCGGGAATATAGATGCGTTCTGAATCACGGCCGCGATTACCCCTGTCATGGAATACTCCGACAACTTTCATCACTACGCCATTAATGCGTACTTCTTTGCCTACTGGATTCGCATCTTTCCCAAATATTTTTTCAACAACTGCGCTGCCTAACTCGCAAATTTTTCGGTTCTCTTGTTGATCTAAAGGATTAGGTTTTCTGCCGAGAGTAAAAGGGATTGATTCTTTAATTTTAAAATATTCATTCGGTACACCATGCACCGAAAAATTTCCAATTTTTTTCTCGAAGGTAATAGTCGCACCTTCATTTTGATTTTCAGCCGAAATAAAACGTATATTGGGTACTTGCTGTTTAATGGTTTTAATATCTTCCTGGCTCAGCTGTATAAAGCGCCCAAGCCCCATGCCGTTATGAGCAACTGATGTAGTGCCGGTATAAACAACTATAAAATCCATAACATCACCACCAAAACCATCATAGACACCATTTTGCATCCCCTTGCCCGCACCGAGCATGAGAATCAACATAAAAATGCCCCAGAACACCCCAAAGGCAGTGAGCAGTGTGCGCAATTTATTTTGGCGCAGGGTAAATAGAATTTCTTGTAAACCATCCCACATAATCATTAGCCCAGAATTTCTTCTTCGTCCTGCTCGTCAATATTGCTCGCGTGATGCTGCTTAGCCGCTACAATCAAACCGTCTTTCAAAATAATTTGGCGTTGAGTTTGATCGGCAATATCCTGCTCGTGGGTCACTATCACAATAGTGTTTCCCAAGGCGTGAACCTCTTTGATAAGCGTCATCACTTCTTGTGTGGTTTGGCTATCCAAAGCACCCGTTGGCTCATCTGCTAAAATGACTTTAGGTTTTGTCACTAGCGCGCGGGCACTGGCCACACGCTGCTTTTGCCCGCCCGATAATTCGTTGGGCATAAAGGTTGCGCGATGCTCCAAACCGACCATTTCTAAATATTCTGCCGCGCGTTTATTGCGCTCTTTGCGACTCACGCCTTGATAATAAAGCGGTAAAGCCACGTTTTCAGTGGCGTTTTTGAAAGGCAATAGGTTGAACGATTGAAATACAAAGCCGAGCAATTCATTGCGTAATTGCGCAGCAGTTTTTTCTTTGAGATGTTTGATTTCACGGCCAGCGAGATAATAGTCACCTTGATCGTGGTTATCTAAAATACCGAGGATATTTAATAACGTTGATTTTCCCGAGCCCGATGAACCCATGATGGAGACTAATTCGCCTTCGCGAATATGCAAATCGATTCCCTTAAGTACATGCAGCGGCTGCTCGCCGGAGTGGTAGTACTTATGGATGTTATGTAGTTTGATCATGGATGTTCATCCTTTGAATGTGCCGGTTTTTACCTGCACAAGCTTAATCACTATTTGGAATTTGGCTGACTTTATTTACGTTGGTTAACATTATCATGATAAATGTCAGCGCTCGACATGCAGCAAAACTGCTTTTATGCCTAGTTTGACGCCGCTATAGCGTATGTAGATTCAGCCTAAACAGAATTTATCTAATTCTAAGGGGAAGAAAAAACATTACTTCGCGCACGCTATAGTATCACTTAACCTTTTTATGCCTCTAAAAGCAAACGGCCAGCTATAAAGCTGGCCGTTTTTACTACAGCAAGGGGAGATTATTGACATATTTCTCTTACTCAATCGCGTAATTGCGATTCACTCCATTAACCAACGCCTTAATAGCCGCTGCAATAATATTGCTGTCCTTACCCACGCCGAACACAGATTTACTATTACCGACTTTCATTTCTACGTAACACACGGCAACAACATCGGAACCCTCGCCAACCGCGTGCTCTGAGTAATCAACAACGCTGATACTCGTATCAACATATTGACTTAAGGCATGGGCCGCAGCATCGATGGGGCCGTTGCCGCTGCCGCTAAGTTCCACGGTTTTGTTTTCGTGTTGGGCATAAATGGTGATATCAACATGATGCTGGCTATCATCGTAATTTTTCAGTTTTGAGCTTTGATAAGTAAAGGGCGTATTTACCGCGAAATATTCTTGCTCAAAAATATTGACGATATCGCTACTCTTAACTTCTTTACCGGTAGTGTCGCTAACTTTTTGTACGGCGGCACTGAATTCAATTTGCAAACGACGAGGCAATTGCAAACCGGCTTCTTGTTGCAACAAGAAACTTATCCCGCCTTTTCCCGATTGCGCGTTTACGCGCACCACGGCATCGTAACTGCGATTTAAATCCGCAGGGTCGATGGGCAAATAAGGTACTTCCCATAGCGTATCTTTTTTCTGTACCGCAAAACCTTTTTTAATTGCATCTTGATGCGAACCCGAAAATGCAGTGAAAACTAATTCACCCGCATAAGGATGACGTGGATGCACCGGCAATTGCGTGCAGTCTTCTACCAGTTTTCTTACGCGATCAATATCCGAAAAATCCAAACCGGGATGAATACCTTGCGAATATAAATTCAACGCAAGCGTTACCAAATCCACATTGCCGGTGCGCTCTCCGTTGCCAAACAAACAACCTTCAACACGATCTGCACCGGCCATTACTGCCAACTCTGCAGCCGCAACTGCAGTACCGCGATCATTGTGCGGATGCACACTGATAATAATTGAGTCGCGATTGTTAATATTGCGGTGCATCCATTCAATTTGATCCGCGTAGGTATTTGGCGTATTCATTTCTACTGTTGCAGGCAAATTTAAAATCATTTTTTTCTGCGGCGTTGGTTGCCACACGTCGGCAACTGCATCGCTTACTTCTTTGACGAAATCAATTTCGGTGCTGGAAAAAACTTCCGGTGAATACTGAAAAGTCCAATCCACTTCTGGCGCTGTTGCCGTCAATTCTTTACACCACTTGGTACCTTGAATGGCGATATTTTTTACGCCTTCTTTATCGGTGTTGTACACAATTTTGCGAAACGCTGGCGCAAGCGGATTGTACATGTGCAAAATTGCACGCTTGGCACCGCGCAAACTCTGTACGGTTTTTTCAATCAAATCGAAACGCGCTTGCACCAAAACTTCGATGGTTACATCGTCGGGAATTAAATTTTCTTCGATCAAAATGCGCGCGAAGTTGTAATCAATTTCGCTAGCAGAGGTAAAGCCAATTTCAATTTCTTTAAAGCCAATCGCCACCAATTCTTTAAACATGCGCAGCTTGGTTTGCACCGACATAGGGTCAATGAGTGCCTGATTACCATCGCGTAAATCTGTGCTCATCCAAATCGGTGGCTTCACAATAAAATTATTAGGCCATTGACGGTCGGGCAAACTGACGCCGACAAAACGTTGGTATTTGGTGGAGGGATTGCTAATCATGGCGAACTCCGCAGTGCGTTTCCTTTAAAAATGGGTGGTATTACCTGAGGAGAGTACTTGCGAATCATTGCGGGTTAGCAACGATTAACGGGTGTGATGCCAGCGCCATAACGCCCTCTCATTCACCCACCCAAATACTGGCTTGTGGCTTTAACTCCGTACCTAAGTTCGGCTTGGGAACTTTGGTGCTTCTGTCAGGTTGGACAAAGTATAGGTAGAAGTGTGTGGCAGATGATTGCTAAGATTGTCTCGATAGAAATATTTGAGCAATATTATGTCTATATTTTAATATTTATAGGCATAATATGCCCACCTAAGAGCAAATTCGGTGTAGATATGTGAGACCATCACCGAATTCACACCACCTCTTCACTAAAGAACTAGATTATGGAACTCGACCGCTACGACCGATTGATTCTCGAACAGCTGCAGAAAAACGGCCGCATCACCAACCAGGAATTGGCGGATGCCATCAGCCTATCCCCCTCGCCTTGCCTGCGTCGCGTGCGTCAGTTGGAAGAAGCGGGCTTGATCGACGGCTATGTTGCGCTTCTGAACGCACGCAAGCTGGGGCTGACCTTAATGGCTTTTATCCAAATCAGCATGGATAAACATACGCCCGAACGATTTGATCTATTTGAGAAAACCGTGGGGTCTTATCCCGAAGTGCTGGAATGCCATTTGATTACCGGCCAATCCGCTGATTACCTATTAAAGGTGATTGTTAAGGATATGGATGGCTATCAGCAATTTTTGCTGCAGAAATTAACGCGTATTGAAGGTGTGAGCGGCGTACACTCTTCGTTTGTGTTGAAGTCGCCGATTGATGGCACGGCGCTCCCTCTTATTTAAGCAACAAAAAGGGGCCTTAGCCCCTTTTTGTAATTCATCCATTTACGGGTGAATCGCGTCTATCGTTTTTACGGCGATCATTTTCAATATCTTCAGGCGTTTGCTTTCGGCGATCATTGCTCTGACGCTCTTCTAGCGCTTCCTCTAGTTGGCTGAGCAACACTTTAACTACTTTTTTCTCACTCATCTCGGGAATCCATCTGCTGTTAGTAAAGACTCTGTGTTTAAAACACGTCCTAATTATAGCTGAGACCTTAAAAAGTACTTGATGATAATTGTAATTTTTAACAGCCATTTGCTATATCAGGTCTTTGCCCTTATGGCCTAAGAGCCACTTTAATCTCTGCACAAGCAGCGCTTGCTGATCATGAGAGTTTTGGGAATTAGGAACCGGTTACACGTCATTTCTAAACTGCCATAAATGAGAAAAGGCCAAGAGCACTAATCTCTTGGCCTTTTCTATTAGACTATTTTCTTTAATAGATTTTAAAAAATTAGACGTCTAGGTTCGCTACCGCGAGAGCATTGGTTTCAATGAATTCTCTACGCGGTTCCACATTATCGCCCATTAAACAGGTGAATATTTGATCTGCAGCTATGGCATCCTGAATGGTCACACGCAGCATGCGGCGCGTTTCCGGGTTCATTGTGGTATCCCACAATTGCTCAGGGTTCATTTCACCTAGACCTTTATCGCGCTGGATGTTATAGCCCTTGCGCGATTCTTTCATCAACCATTCCAAGCCTTCAGCGAAGCTAGTTAGTGGTTGCTTACGTTCACCGCGTTGAATATAGGCACCTTCTTCAATCAAATTCTCAAGATTTTGACCAAGCGACACAATCGAAGCGTACTCGCCTGAACCGAAGAAATCTTGGTTGAAAGGGAAGTAGTTGGAAATACCGTGAGCAATAATTTCTACCACTGGCAGAAATAGATGACGCTCCGTATCTTCGCGCACAGCTATGTTGTACTTCTGGCTTCCTGCACGCGCGTCCAACGCAAAGCGTGCCAGCATTTGATCACACCACTGTTGAATGTGACCTTGATCAGCCAAGTGTTCAGCGCGTAAAGCCGGCATGTAAATCAACTTTTCCAACACAATCGCTGGATACAAACGCGATAGACGATCAATAGTCCCCATCACTTTACGATATTGCCGTACCAATTTTTCCAGAGCTTCACCGGCAATACCGGGTGCACTGGAATTAACATGGAGGCTCGCACCTTCCAGCGCTGCTTGGGTCAAGAACTCAGTCATGGCCGCTTCGTCTTTCAAATACTGCTCTTGCTTGCCTTTGCTGATTTTATACAGCGGTGGTTGGGCGATATAGATATGGCCACGCTCAACCAATTCGCGCATTTGGCGGAAGAAGAAGGTCAATAACAGGGTGCGAATGTGCGATCCATCCACGTCGGCGTCCGTCATAATAATGATGCTGTGGTAGCGCAACTTATCTGGGTTGTAGTCGTCTTTACCGATACC
>SYDJ01000223.1 GCA_005801205.1 Gammaproteobacteria bacterium | reverse complement strand
GCGATTAAATTTGGCGGTGAAGAATTTTCAAACGCTGGATTTGTGCCAAGCGTGATAGGACTCCTTTTCATTGCCGTTATTTGGTATGAACTGTTTGTTCACGCACCATTCAAAATAGTGGCGCAGTCATAACGCCGAGTTCAGGCGTGGCTGGGAGTAAGTGAAAATTGGCGAGGTGGTAATTCCATCGCGCTGCAACGACTTGTTAAGTGAGGTAATCAGTGTGGGAACTGGATTTAAAATTGACGTGGTACTTAGCATTGTTTGTGTGCTGTTCTTGCAGTTTTGGCCTACACAAGCTGTTCAATGTGCGGTGAGCGAGCAAATGAAAGGCGGTTATGTGGCAGGATGGAGTAAAAAATGGGTAAAGTAATTCCATTTAAGGGAAAAACAATGGCGGATATACCGCCAAGCCAAATTTTAGAAGCTGCGCCAAAAGACCTGCTTTATGTTTTGGTGATTGGCATTGATAAAGATGGCGAACGATATTATGCAAGCTCAGAGTCAGATTTAGGCCGCGCATTTTACGAGATGGAAAAGCTTAAATTATTTGCGCTTGATGGTGGGGATGGAAGCACTTAACGCCGTTATAAAAGGCGCGCTGAAAGATTTACGATATTTGGGCGACTTAAAACG
The DNA here is from genome assembly GCA_005801205.1 of Gammaproteobacteria bacterium. Lineage (GTDB taxonomy): Bacteria > Pseudomonadota > Gammaproteobacteria > Pseudomonadales > Cellvibrionaceae > Cellvibrio. The sequence goes on along the minus strand of SYDJ01000223.1, from coordinate 15,834 downwards.
CGTCCTTTTCATAACCTTGTTACATGTTGTAGCAGGTTTAATTTAACCAAGTGAGAGGTTTTAAACGTGGACAAAGAAAATATGAGTTTCGGTAATGCAACGGAAAAAATGAAACTTGGTGATAAGGTTGCCCGTAAAGGCTGGAACGGAAAAGGCATGTTTCTTTTTCTGATTTGCGGCAATGCGTGGGAGTTCACCACGGATGTTTCAGGTGTTGATGGAATTGAGACATTGCCATTTATTTGCATGAAGACCGCCGATAATAAACTTGTTCCGTGGCTAGCTAGTCAAACTGACGTTATTGCCGATGACTGGTGCGTGGTTGAGTAATTAACTGCGGCGCTCTTTCAGGCAGCATGTAACGCCAAGTTCAGCGGTAAACAAACGGAGGTATAGAGATGAGTGATAAGAATGAATTACAAAATGAAGTTGACGCAACGGAAGGTTTATCCAGCGCTGAAAGCGCGAGCTGCAACGACTTGTTATATTGGCGACCAATTGACGATGAAGCCAAGTGCGGAAGAAAGCGATTGCTGTCATTGTTAAACGAAGCTGGCAAGCGCAGAACAATAGTAGGGTTTTGGGTTAATAAATTCTCTATTGAAGATGATAGCGACGAATACGAACATGGCGACTTTAACGAAGAAGATGAAATGTATTATTGGCATGAAGGTTGGTACGAAAGCATTGAATCACATGAATTTTCTTGCTGCCACGCCATAAAAACAATAACGCACTGGATGCCGCTGCCTAAATTTGCAGAGGCAATATAACAGCGTAATCAACGGCTCGACCCGTAAAACTACGACATTTTGACGACAGTGTTTATTGATTTTGTTAGAGTTTTTCTGGTGTTTTGGAAATATACGGCGCAGGCCGCAAAATTCCTGCACCACTATTGTTTGTGATGTTTGATATGATCGCTATTAAATATGAGAGGGTAATTGCATGAATTTTAGAGCATCGCAAGACGGTAATATAAGCGCGCGGCAGTTCATACATGATGCGTTTGTCTCAGATATTAAGGCGATTGATTATGTTGAGCTGGCAAACGGCGCGGGCGTGCAATACACGGCAAAAGGCTCGGACAATTGCACAATGTCGCATTGCGATAAAGGCAAGATTCAGCAAGTTCTCTCGAATGTGAAATCAGTAAATAAAACCGGTTGGGCCTGGGCCATGTGGAGCTATGCACCCTCTGGTGTTGAAAACGCAAACACGCTCATTAACATTTTGTTTTCGTATGCAATGAGCTCAGTATCTAAAAGTCATTTAGAAGCAATTGGCAAAAAAACCGCGTTTGAATCAATGGAGTGCGGGAAGCTCGCTAGAGTCGCGCTTGAGCACGCAAAGATCGAAGCTAACACACAACAAAGGCTTGCGCATGGGCGCGCTGAAATGGCTCGCTTACTGCGGGTTTCGCTGGACGATTACCGCAAGCTGTATCTAAAAATATTTTTTGCTATGAAGGATGCGCTACACGATTTAGATGCAGCGGTGCTACCACCGGTTGCAAGCGTGGTTTGGCTGCTGATCGACAAGAGCGAGGGCGATGTTATTGAGCGGAATAACGCTATAGGTGATCTGCAAAAGCGATTGAAGACCAACGAGAGGGTGGCGGCATGATTGTAAATGTGAGCTGCCATGAATCAGCAGATGAATGCGCCGCAAAAATAGAAATTTTAGAAACTATTAAGGCAAGGCTACTTTGTAATGCTGATCGGAACATGGTTGAAGAGGTTTTGAGTGTTCATGTTGCAGCGCACAAGGCTTGGAGAGATGCGGAAGAAGATCGTTACGCAAATGACCCAAAAATAAAAGCGTTTATGGAGAATATAGGTAAGCATAAAGTTATTTATATGCGCAGGCCGTTACCGTTATGTCTCAAGGAGACTGAATAAAAACACAACTGTATTTTCATCCGCCTGTAATTTAATTCAGTGCTGTGCTTGCATACAGTCATCACGTATGGCATGATTTTACCACTATCGAGCTTTACGCTCCGAACAAACATAACCTTGCCTCGCCATCGTGCGGGGCTTTTTTTTGGCCGGTATTTATGTCTGACGATTTGCACTCTCGCCTTGGGAGATTAGAAAATAAGATTGACTCAATGAACGAGGCGATTACGACTCTCGCTCGCATTGATGAGCGCATGTTGCAGCACATGGAGACAGCAAGACGGCTCGGCAATGAGATTGAGGCTCAGCAAAAGCGCATTTCATCGCTTGAAATAGCAAAAGCGCGTTTTACCGGCTGGATGATCGGTATAGCGGCTGGCAGCAGCGGTATATCTGCTGCGGTGTCTCACTATCTATCAACCGGTGGCGGTTAATGGCTAGGTTTGATATAGCAGTCACCAAAACCCTTAAGCGAGAGGGTGGTGCAAAAATTACTGAGATTGCGGGCGACGCTGGCGGTCTTACTAAGTACGGCATATCGCAGCGCGCTTACCCTGGTTTGGATATACGCAACCTCACCGAGCAACAAGCACGCGATATTTACAAGCGTGATTATTGGGATCGTGTTAGCGGGGATAGAATTGATTCTCAGGCAGTAGCAGAAAACATTTTCGACACTGCTGTAAACATGGGACCAAAGACTGCTGTAAAGCTTGCGCAAGCTACTCTCAACGAGATTCTATTAGTGTGTGTCGTTGAGGATGGTGTGGTTGGCGATAAAACTATTGATGCTCTCTCTAAGTGCGCAGACACGGCATTCCTAGCTGGCTACACGCTGGCAAAAATTGCTCGGTACGCTTACCTCTGCAATAAAGACAGAACGCAAAGCAAATTTCTGTTGGGCTGGATTAATCGCGCATTGGGTGGAGTGTAATGAGCTTTTTAAAAACCTTGTTCAGTGGCGGTGATACCGTAAAAGCGATAGGCGATACAGTTGATAAGTTGTTTACGTCTGATGATGAGCGCCTTGAACGTAAAAACGAGGCCGATAAAGCGCAAAAGGCTTACGATTTGGAAATTGCCCGGCTAGATGCCCAGGCATTACAGAATCAGACCGACGTAAACAAGATTGAAGCCGCGAGCACAAACCTGTTTGTGAGCGGATGGCGGCCCTTTGTTGGGTGGGTGTGCGGTTTCGCTTTGGCCTATGTCGCAATCCTAGAGCCATTGCTTCGTTTTATAGCCGCTATGAGTGGGTATGAAGGCTCTTACCCTGTAATAGACACCACAATAACCTTGCAAGTGTTGCTTGGCATGCTCGGCCTGGGCGGTATGCGCAGTTTTGAAAAGGCTAAAGGGGTGGCAAGTAAGTGAGCAGGCAGGATAAGGCTTTAGCGGCACTCGGTGCGCTGGCTCTTTTTGCTTTCATTATCTTCGTTGATTACGGATTAGAAACACAATGCCCCGATGTTGCGGTTTACGTGAAGTGTTATGACAGATGAATTAAAGGCTGAGCTGGCTGAATTAGCTGCAGAAATGAAGCCGGGTCATTTAGAGTTTGCAAAACACCTGCTGAACAACAAAACGCAGGAAGAGGCGTATCGGTTGGCAGGATTCAAAGGCAAGGATGCCCGACAGCTTGCGCACCAGCTAATAATTACAAATAGTTACATTCCAAAGTATGTCGAGCTAGCTAAGCTGATTGCTTCCAAGGTTGCTACTGATGAGCTTGAGATCACCGAGGCGCGCATTATGCGTGAGCTTGGGTGCTTGGCGTTCTTCAATATTAAGCGCCTTTATAGCGAAGAAGGCAGGCTCTTAGAGCCGCATGAATTGGGTGACGATATTGCTGCTGCAGTAACGAAGGTAAAAGAAACAGTGTTGCGTTCTGATAAAGAAAATGGCGATGTTGTTCTTAGGCGTGAGTATGAAATGGCAGATAAGAAATCTGCGCTTCAATTGCTAGGCAACTCGCGCTCAATTCAGATGTTCCGTGAGCATAAAGTCATTGATTCGTCTTTGGATGCTCTAATTGATGAGCTCTCTGATAAGTAATACAAAGCTGCGAGATTTAATTGCTCGCTGCAAAAATAATTTTCCATTCTTTGCTTCTAAGCAGCTAAAAATTGCGAGCAAAAGCGGGAAGCTTGAGCCTTTCGAGCTTAATCAGGCGCAGCTCTATATCCATGAGCGGCTTGAGGCGCAGTTGGCAGAGCAAGGCCAGATTCGCGCGTTAATTCTCAAAGGTAGGCAGCAAGGCGCGTCAACCTATGTTGAAGGTCGATTCTACTGGAAGGTTAGATTCCGCAAGGCGGTGAAAGCCTTCATTCTTACGCACTTGCAGGAAGCGACAGACAACCTTTTCACAATGGTTGAACGTTACCACAACAATCTAAACCCGTTGTTAAAGCCTGCAACGAGCTCAGATAACGCGAAAGAACTGAAATTCAGTCACAACGAAAGCGGTTACAAGGTTTCGACTGCTGGCTCTAGGGGTACGGGTCGCGGCTCAACGCTCCACTACTTCCACGGCTCAGAGGTTGCCTTCTGGCCTAATGCTGAAAAGCATGCGGCGGGTGTATTGCAAGCGGTCCCGCAAGGCAATAACACTGAAATCATTTTAGAAAGCACTGCCAACGGTATTGGTGGCTACTTTCATCGCTCATGGCAAAAAGCTGAGCGAGGCGAATCAGAATTTATCGCCATATTTGTTCCTTGGTTTTGGCAGCCAGAATATAAAAAGCCTGTGCCGAAAGGTTTTAGGTGTTCAAAAGAGGAACAGAGGTACGTTGATACGTACAAGTTGTCGCTTGAGCAAGTTGTGTGGATGCACGACAAGAATATCGAGCTCGGTGGCGATGCTGGCGATATAGGCTGGCTCTTTCTGCAGGAATACCCGTTTTGTCCGGCTGATGCGTTTCAAGCGTCGGGCAAAGGGAAGATTTGTGATACTCGCTCAATTGCAGCGGCAAGAAAAAGTGAGCTTGTAGACGACAAAAAAGGCCAGCATCTTCTTGGTGTTGATCCGGCGCGAATGGGTGACGACCGAAGCAGTATCATTCATCGGCGTGGACGGATCGCCTGGGGTCTTGAGTCGCACACAAAACTACGAACTACTGAACTTGCTGATCTTGTTATCAAAATAATTGACGACTGCGCAAAAGCTGGTGATCCAATTCACGCAGTTTTTGTTGATGAGGTTGGCTTAGGTGCTGGTGTTGTCGATTCGCTTGTTGAGAAAGGTTACGGTCATCTTGTGGTTGAGGTTAATGCGGGTAAAGCCGCAGACAACACAACTTTATACGCAAATAAGCGCGTTGAAATGTGGGATCGAATGGCTCAATGGCTCAATGATGCGCCTTGCTCAATTCCTGATAGCGATTCGCTTCACGCTGACTTAGTTGCTCCGTCATTCACTTACAGCACATCACGCAAAAAAGTGCTGCAGAGTAAAGATGAGATGGATATTTCCCCTGATGAGGCCGAGGCACTAGCTTTGACTTTTGCATATTCAGTCGATAACTCAAGTGTGTACGGCGACCACTTCAATGAGCCGCTTCACTTTGCCGATTCTGATTATTGGCCTGTTAAGTCTGCTCCTGTGATTTTTGGAATTGTTTCAGGTGTAAATGCTTGCTGTGTTGTTGGTCAAGTTATGCCAAGTGGACAGCTAAGAATTATTGATGAGCTCGCTGCGGGCGCAGGCGGCATTGATGGTCTTGTTAAGCGCGATCTTGAAAAGCTTTTGTCCACAAAATACCGAGGGATTGAGCGATTAATTGTTGTAAGTCCTGAAATGGTAAAGGGTGATCTGAAAGCAGACTATTACAAGCTTTTAGATTCTGGTTATGAGCCGGCAATTGCGCCTTCTGGCAATGATTCATCGTTAGCAGCATCCACAAGATACTGGTTATCTGGCCTGGCTGCCAAAGGAGCGCCAGCATTTTCGGTTGGTAAAAATTGCTCTGTAATACGCCAAGGATTCCTTGGTGCGTATAAGTACAAGCAAGGTACTCAAAACGTTGTTGAGGGTAAGCACGCCTCTTTCATGGAGGCTATGGGACTTGTTGCAAGCATGGCAAGACCTGAGCACCTATCCAATCAAACAAACGAACAAAAACCCCAAAGTCCACGGCGCGTTGCCGACAAACTCACTGGCTACTAAGTAATGGCAGAAGAAATTCAAATAGCCTCCACCGAAAATACGGCGGGGAATGGCGATGTATTGCAAGTTTTTGGCGCCGGTATGCAGCAAAAAATTAAAAAGCTGTGTACTGAGCGTTTAGAAATTGAACGTAGATGGGTTGAGGATATGCGCCAATACCTTGGCCTATATTCCGCGGATCAATTAAAGAATATGCCCGAAGGCGGCAGCCAAGTTTTTGTAAATCTCACTCGCACAAAAACTGACAAGGGCGAGGCCCAGCTTGTCGATATGCTATTTCCTGCCGAGGATAAAAACTTTGGCATATCACCCACACCAAACCCTGATTTAGTTGCTCAAGCCGAAAACAAGCAACAAATGTACGATAAAAACGGCGCCGCTCTGCAGTTTGCAGACGATAAAACGCCGTACACCAAGGGTGATGACGCAAAGGCGCAAATGGAGCGGGCAGAAGATGCAGCAAAGGCGATGGAGCGCGAGATTGACGATCAGCTAGTTGAGTGCGAATACGGCCACCAGTCACGCAAAACGATTCATTATTCGGCACTGCTTGGCACTGGCGTTCTCTGCGCCCCAGAAGTGGAAATGCGCGAGCAATCTTCCTGGGTTAAAGACACGAACACCGGTGAATTTGTTGGTGCTTTCAAGCTAGACAAGCGCCCGGTTGCGCGTCACGTAGCGACTTGGGATTTTTTCCCTGATTTATCTGCTGCAACAATTGATGAATGCGCGTTTGTTTTCGAGCGCAGCTACATGAGCCGAAAATCTGTGCGCAACATGCGCAGAATCCCAGGTGTTGTAAAAGAAAACCTGAAAAAGCTGCTAGAAGACAATAAAGAGGGCGGCAAAGGTACTCAGAATTTCAGTGAACACGTTTCAACGCTGCGCGAAATGAGCGGCATTGTATCGATGCTTGAAGATAACCGATTTGAAGTTTGGCGTTATCGCGGTCCGATTGAGAAAGAAATTCTAATCAGTGCCGGTGTTGTTAAGTCTGACGATGAATCGGTGCCAAGCGAAGTAGACGGCATTATTATTTTTTGTGGCGATCAAGTTTTAAAAGCTGCAATAAATCCGATGGAAACAGAAGAGTGGCCCTATTCGGTTTTCTGCTGGAATAAAGACGACAACTGTATTTTTGGCACTGGCATTCCTTACTCAATGCGTCAGTCGCAAGCGGTGATTAATACCGCGTGGCGGTTGATGCTGGATAACGCAACAAAATCTGCAGGGCCGCAAGTTGTTATCGATAAGCGCATTCGAGCAACGAATGGTGTTAATGCAATTGAGCCGTTCAAGTTGTGGGAAAAAACGGACCCACAAATGAAAGTTGCCGACGCATTCCAGGTCTTTACATTCCCTTCTGTGCAAAACGAAATTGCGAATATCTACAACCTCGCAAAACAAATGATCGACGAAGAAACCGGTTTGCCTGCGATTTCCCAGGGCGAGCAGGGAGAAGTAACGCCTACGCTTGGCGGTATGTCGATGCTTATGAATGCGGCGACTACGGTACGCAGAAATCAAGTGAAGCATTGGGATGACGATATAACGGTCCCGATTATTAAGCGCTTCTACGATTGGAATATGCAGTTCAACCCTAAGCAAGAAATTAAGGGTGATATGCGAGTTTATGCGCGCGGAACAAGTGCGCTACTCGTTAAAGAGCAGCAGTCGCAAGCGTTGTTTGCTGTGCTCGACAAATATGCAGGCCATCCAATCCTATCGCAATTCCTGAAAGATCAGGGGCTAAGCGCATTCCGCAAAGCAATTCAGTCTTTACACATTAACCCCGACGATATTGTTATCAGCGAAGAAGATTACGCGGCAAATGTTCAGGCGGCTCAAGAAGCGCAGCAAGGGCAAGAGCAGCCGCAAGACCCGCGCATTTTGTCTGCGCAGATACTTGCAGAGTCGAAGATGAAGCAGATTGAAGCAGAAGCAATTCGTCATGACAAAACGAACCAGGCAAATGTACAGATAGCGGAAATGAACTATCGCACGCAAATGATGAAGCTTGCGCAGGATGAGAAAATTTCTATCGCTGAGCTGCAAGCGGATTTGCAAAAAGCTGGCTGGGATTTGGATTTGAAAAAATCCATGTTCACCACCGAGGTGCAACTCAAGCAACAAGCCGGTGAAACTGCAAACTACGGGCTGGATGAATAATGACGCGCCCCATAGATTTTGATTCGCGCGAATGGAGGGAAATCGTCGAGCACAATCGGCAGGTTATAGAGGCGTGCGTTAGAGAGTTAATAAGCGCCTCGTCTACTAACGAACGATCAATGTATCTGCGCGGAAAAATTGATGCTGCGCTAGAAGTCTTGGGGTTAGACCAGGACACACTAAAGAATTTAAGCATTTCCCCTTTCTATATTTAGTTTTTAAACCCACCCAAAACTCCACATAAACCGGCCTTGGCTTCCTGCTGACGCTGGCGAGGATTTGTTATGCATATTGATTCACAAGCTACTGTCATCGACCAATCAGACGCAGACGCATTTAAAGAATTTGCAGAAGCCTTTGATAGCGAAAACGGATTAGCAGAAACCGACGGCGATTTAGTGCCGATTCAGTCAGAAAACGAACTCGATTTAGATGTCGCTGAGGACGCTGCAGCGAGTGCGCAACAGCAAACCAGCAAGCCGGAAGAATTTGATTTTAGTTCACTGCCTGAACCAGCCAAGAAACGCCTCGAATATTTGGAGCAATACCAAAAAAGCAACGAGGGCCGAGTAGGAGCACTGCAAAAGCAGCTTGACGCACAGCGCAATCAGCTAGAGCAAATGCAAAACAAAGGCAACGGTGATTCAAAAGCGGCTCAAGACTTAGAGCAAGCAATCGAGGAAAACGAGATTGATCTTGGTGCGCTTGTTGAAGAATTGCCTGAGCTTTCGGTGCTTGTGAATGAGGTTAAAAGCCTGCGAGAGCAAGTGAAAAAAACCAATGGTGTTGTGACCGAAAAAGTTATTCAGCCTGAGCAGGTGCGAGCAGCACAAATGGCTCAAGAGAGCGAACTTGCGGAACTTAAAAAAGTTCATCAAGACCTAAGCGAGATTGAAAGCAACCCCGCATTTTGGAATTGGTTAGACGCGCAACATGACGCGATACGCAAGTTAGGCGAAAGCACTAAAGCTGACGATGTTTCAGCGCTAGTGACGCTCTACAAAGAACGAAATCAACCATCCGGCAGCAATCCCCCCGCCAAAAAGATTCAACGAAATGTTGATGATTTATTAACGCTCCCAAGTGACGGCAATGGCCGAAGCTCATCACCAACTGGCGATGATGCAGCGCTATTTGCGCACTACGCGAAGTTAGCGGATGCCGGAAAACTGTAATTAATTTTCCGAGGTATTAGATATGTCTAAGTATTCAGATGCAGGTGTTTTACCCCGCGTTGGTGTCTTTCTTGAAACGAAATATTTGGCCCACGCACAACCTGTTTTAACGTTCCAAAAATTCGCACTGTCTCGCCCGATTCCTGCGAACAAAGGCCAGTCGATTAAGATGCGCCGCGCAATGCCGTTTGCGTTGGCGACCACGGCTCTCACAGAAGGCGTGCGACCATCTGCGCAAGCACTGGTTTATCAAGATGTGACATTCACATTGAATCAGTTCGGCGCATTCACCACCTTCACCGACCAAATTCAAGATACGCACGAAGACCCTGTGTTGAACGATTTGGCGGTGCTGTCTGGTGAGCAGGGTGCGGAAACTGTTGAAAAAGTGTTGATCGGCAACATTATCGGCGGCACTAACGCGATTTTTGCAAATGGTGCTTCTCGTGGTGCGGTAAATACCAAGGTGACGCTGAACACTCAACGTAAGGCAACTCGTTTGCTGAAAACTGCGCGCGCTAAAAAAATCACCAAGATTTTAAGCGCATCTGTGAACGTTGGCACCAAACCGGTTGAAGCTTCTTTTGTGGCTGTCGCTCACACAGACCTAGAAGCGGATATTCGCACTATCGCTGGCTTTAAGTCGGTTGCTGAGTACGGATCGATGCAACCGCTCTGCCCAGAAGAGATTGGTAGCGTTGAAGATGTGCGTTACATATTGTCGCAAAACCTTACTCCTTGGACTGGCGGTTCTGCTGGCGGCACACCAACTGGCATGGTGACTACCAACTCAACCAATGCTGACGTTTACCCAATTCTCTACTTCGGTGAAGAGGCTTATGGCTGTACGCCATTGAAGGGCCAAGAAGCTGTAGAGATTAAGGTAATGAAGCCCGGCGTTGCGCGCTTCGGTGATGAGCTTGGTCAATGGGGTTCATTCGGTTGGAAAACCTACCATGCAAGCGGAATCCTGAATCAAAACTGGATTGTGCGCGCGGAAGTAGCAGCAACATTGTTGTAATCAACGTCCACGATTTATGCGTGGTTTACAGGGAGCCTTGTGCTCCCTTTTTTTATTCTTAAGTTTTTATATTGAGGCTATTCGATATGCAACTCACAAAACGCACAAGCAAGCCCGATCTTATTAAGTATGCGCGCGAGACTATGGGCCTAAACCCTGCTGACGATGCAACAAAAGAAGATTTGTATGAGCTCATTGCAAAAAATGGCGGTCCTGATTTAACGGCTACCGCTGACGATGCCGGCATTGATTTAGATAAGCCTGTTGAAGTGGTTGGCGAAGATGCAAGCGCACGCGCAGCTCGACTCGAAAAAACGTTTGTGCGAATTAAGTTGTTTGATAAACCAAATGACAATAGCGAGCAAATAACCATCATTGACCCGGCCAAATTGCAGCATGTGACTATTCTCCGCAATGTTGAGGTGACTGTAAGTTATCCGCTCTATGACGTTCTGAAAAACTCCATCACAAAAATCATTACGCAAAACAAAGCGGGTGAGCTTGTCGAGAAAGAGGTTTTGACAGAGCCATTCACTGTTATTGCGTTTGACGTAAATCCTGACGACTACGCAGACGAATAACCATGAATTTTTTGCAGTTAGTGCAAAAAACGTGGCAAGAGTCTGGCTTGTCGGGAAATGTTGCTGATGTAAGTTCTGCATCCGGTATGCAATTGCATTTTGTGAATTGGGTGCGTGATGCGTGGGTTGAAATTCAGCGCGAGAGTGATGAGTGGGTGTTCATGAAACAATCATCAACATTCAGCACGATTGCAGCGCAAGAGGAATATCCGAAGGGCATTATTGCATTGCAACAACTGAAAAAGCCTCTTGCTGCCTATGTTCTTGTCAACGGCATGTATCAGTCATTGGGGCTTGTAGTATCGCCTCAATCGGCCACTGAATTAAATCGCCTAAATAAACAAAATGGCCAGCCAAGTGTTTGCTATTACCGTAATAGCGTTTTCAGTTTTGATACGATTCCCGACCAAGCCTACACGGTGAAAGTGTATTTTGTTCGCACCGAGCAAGAGCTTTTGCTGAACACTGATATTCCGATCATGGACGACAATTATCATCGTGCAATTGTGTGGCGAGCGCTTGAGCAGTACGCGCGCTATGACGAAGATAACGCACTGCTTCAAACATCGCGTGAGCGAGGCGATAAGGCGGTGATGGCAATGCGCAGCGACCTTATGCCGCCCATTACATTTGCCAGGAGCATGTTCTAATGCCTGTGCAACATGTTAAGTGTAGCGGTGGACTCAATACAGAGTCTTCAATTAGCAGCCTTGGTAATGGCGAGGCCGTTGCGCTTTTAAATACCGAAGTTGACGTTACCGGCTCTTACACAACAATGGCCGGCATTGAAAAGTTTGATGGTCGTGCTGAGCCAAATAAAGTCGCTTACAAAATGCTTAAGTTGTCGAGCGTTTCTGACATTGCATTGGGCGCAACCATTACCGCATCGCCTTCTGGATGGTCTGGCAAGGTGTGTGGCATTGATGGCAACAATGTAGGCGTTATTAACACCACTGGCACTGCTACGCTTAGCGATACGATTGCAGGCAATGCCGTTTTGTCGCTGCCTTCTGACTCTGAGGCAAGCACATACGCGCTCCATCGCCAATTTAGAGCCTATGCGCAAGATTTACTACGTGCGCTTATCCTGCCCGTTCCTGGGGTTGGTGATGTGCGCGGCGTTGTGATCTTCAAAGGCGAGATTTATGCCTTCCGCGATCATTCTGATAACACCACATGCAGAATGTATAAAGCCACCACAAGTGGCTGGACGGAAATTTCAACGAGCGGCTTCCTTCTAAAGAATGGCCGCTATGAATTCAGAATTCACAACTTTAATGCGGGCGCCGGCACTCAGCGCTTAATTATTGTGAATGGCGTGAACAAAGCGTGCGCCTATAACAGCTCTACATTTATTCAGCTAAGCACCGGAATGCCAACTGATACGCCTTCAAGCCTTGAAGTGCTGCCAAGCAGCATTTTATTGCTCGGCTATGACAACGGATCGGTGATGTACAGCAAGATTGGCGACCCTACCGACTTCACCGTTGGTTCATTGGGTGGCGAGCTTGGTATGTCTGACAAGGTTATCGGCATGGCGCTGCAGCCAGACGGCAAAGTTGCTATTTTTTGCGAGAAAATGATAAAAATTCTTGCAGGGAAAACGCCATCAACCTTTGATATTTCAGTTTTTAACCCTGACGTTGGTGCTATTAAAGGTTCTATTGCCAATGTGGGCGATTCCATCTTTCTATCGCAAACCGGTCTTACACAATTAACGCGCACACAAACCTATGGCTCGTTTGAAATGACGGCCATTGATAAAAAGGTGCGCAGCATCATTGCAAACAATGATGTGATCTTTTCATGTGTTGTGCGCCGGAAAAATCAATACAGATTGTTTTCTTCTGCGGGATTTGTTGGCTTCACGATGATTGGCGGCAATGTCGCTGGATCATTTACAGGCACTTACCCGGTAAAAATGACCTGCGGTTACTCTGGCGATATTGCGGGCGAAGAATATGTGCTTATGGGCGCTGCTGATGGCTACGTTTATCGTGCTGATGTGGGCCAAAGTCATGCGGGTGTCTCATTCTCTCGCTTTGCACGATTGGCATACAACGATTTACGCACTGGTCAACAACGTAAAAAATTCAAGCGATTAGTGATTGATGCTGACAGTGATCGCTATGTCACTTGCTCGGTATCGGTTGAGCTTGATTATTCAAGCGGCGACTCTCCGCGTCAAAATCCGTTTCAAATATTTGTTGGCGGCAATGAGTGCTACTTCGGCACGGCTATTTTTGGCCAGTCTGTTTATGGCTCCGCTAACGACGCAATCAATCAAATTTATTTAGCGGGTGTTGGGCGCAGTATTTCAGTTGTGGTCCTGCTGGAATCTGCCGACGCTGATCCTATCCGCTTCGGCGGTTACTCAATCGAGTACGAAATGAGGGCTAAAACGCGATGAGCGGCATTACTAATTTTACATTTGCAACGCGCAGCAATGGCAACACACTGCAAGCGAGCGACTTAGATTCAACATTCTCGGCAGTTCGCGCGGTGCTGGATCAATTAATCGACCAAAACAACCGCACTCCGTTAATGCCTATCGGCTCTACGGGCATTGTGCAAATTCCTGCGCTAGTCACAAATTCGCTTTTATATGTTGATGCGAATGGCAATGTGACTCTGCTTTCAAAATCAGCGCTTGATGATGCGGTTGCGGCGGCCTCGGCAAGTGCCGAACAGGCTGAGATTAGCGCGGAGTCATCTATGTCTGGCGCATTGGCAAGCAGCCCAAGTTCTTCAAATATCACGATTGCAAGTGGCCCTGTCTCTCTTGGCGTTACACCGGGGAGCCCATTTAGCGTCAATCAATGGGTTTCAATTTCCTATTCAGTATCGCCAACAACTAAGTGGCTGAACGGCGCAATTACCGCATATGACGCAATCACTGGTGCAATGACTGTACAGGTGACTTCTTTTTATGGCTCTGGGTCAGCAAGCGACTGGACTGTTGCAGCAAGCTCTCCGATAAATCTTGCCGGTGCGCTTTTGGTTCCGCAAGACGTTCCCGGCACAAGCCAAAATCTCAGCTCTGGCGGTCACTATATTTTTAAAAATACCGGTGCACAGACGCTCGGCTTGCTGCCTCCTTCGCCTAACGATGGCGATGTAATTACTTATGAAAATGCAACGACTCGAAGCGATCTTACCTTGCAAAGAAACGGCAAGTTATTCATGGGTCTTGCAGAAGATCATACCGTTACACGTCAAGCAACGTACACCATCCGCTATTCAGCGGCTTTAGGTGATTGGAGATTTATGTAATGTCTACAGACAACCAGTTTTTCAATGGCGCGTATGAAATGGGTGAGATTACGTTTCACTCGGAGCGAGGATCTTATTTCACTAGGAATGGAAAATTGCGACTTCGTTCTGGAACTATTTTGCCTGCTGCAGGTTACCCGCTTGCGGCAGCTGATGGCGGGCTTATGGTTAACGGCATCGCATCAACAATACCCGCCAACATTGCGGTTACAGGCTGGGCAACAAACGGCACCGGTACGTGGATTATCGCTTACGGTAATGCATCTACCGTTTTAATTTCTACCGACAATCTCGCAACACTCACAACAAAAACGCATAACAACGCTAACCCGGTTGTAGATGTTCAGTTTAATGCGGCAAGTAGTCGATTCATAACTTTTGGTTGCTCTACTAGCGCCGTGACTTGCTCGTATTCTGCGAATGCGGGATCTACATTTACCGCTGGCGGATCATTAACGCCTGGTGTCACCCCGACTGCAAACACGGTGCGATCTGCGTGCGACGGTACAATTTGTTTGGCCGCATGGCAATCTACCGCGAGCAACACAGCAGTGGTGACAACCGCCGATGGCGTAACCCTAACGAGTAGAACTTTGGCAGCTGCCACAGCTGCAAATAAGCAGCCATTGGTGGCAGTGCTGCCGTCATTAGGCGGTGCACGCTGGCTCATTTCTAATGAGTCATCAGGGCAGTCGTCTACCGCAGCTGATGGCAGTGCATGGGTAAGCGCCAATATTCCTAACGGTTATCGCATTCCGTGCGGGCTTGCAGGCGGTAATGGAATGTTTCTCGGCATTAACTCAACTGATAACGGATACATCAAATCAACAAACGGCACTAGCTGGACAATAAAAGCGCTGCCAAGCCTGTACTCAGTGACCAATCCAACAACTGATTTGTTCTCCCCTGGTGGTGTGGGCTCCGTGTATCCAAATTGGTTGCAGTTTGATGGAGAGCGATTCGTCACCGGCACTGCCAATGCTTCCCGGGCCGCCAATACCGCTCAAGGGATCTTTGGTTACACGCTAGATGGCGAACTATGGTCAACACGTCAGCTTACATTTCCCTGCGAAAGCGTAGCGGGTTCGCAGCTGGCGGTTATGTCTGGCAATGGATATTTGGGCACATTGCCTGCGGGTGTCGCAAATCAGATTGGCGCACAGAATTCAGCGTCATGGAAAACGACATGTGATTATGTTGGGAAGGCGAGGCCGGTTTACGTTAAGGGTCTGGCTGAAGGCGTTTCCTCGCCTCTTGTTGGCTATGTGGGGATCAACTAATGGAAGCTATAACTTTTATCCAGCCGCCACAAAAAAACCTTCAAGTTTCTGCGTTTCAGGCAAAAGTCGCGCTAGATCAAAGCGGGTTGCTTAATACCGTTCAGACGCTAATGGATGATCCCGCAACGCCAAATAAAATCAAACTCGCGTGGAATAACGGTGCAACATTTAAGCGCTACAGCGATATGATTTTAAGCATGGCCTCTATTTTAAATCTGAGTGATGAACAGTTGGATGATCTGTTTGCATTCGCGGCTACTGTTTCTTAG